>UREO01000011.1 GCA_900546895.1 uncultured Oscillospiraceae bacterium | reverse complement strand
GGGATGTACAGCTTCGCATTGGCCGTGACAATGGTCGCCGCGCCGTCGATCTGATAGTCGGCCCCGATTTCCACTTCCGTGGCATAGGCGAGCTTTTTGATGATTTCCCTGCCTTCTGCGAACATGGCGGCGTCTCCGGTAGCGATATAGAGATGGGTTTTGCGGGAAGGCGGCACGTTCATTTCAGAACGGCGGTTGCGGACGGCACGCACCGCTTCCATAATGCTGCGCATGTTCTCCGCGGCCTGCGGGAAGCAACGGCTCTCCCCGTACTGCGGCCAGCGGGACACCATGATGGATTCACCCTCGTGCGGAAGCGTCTGCCAGATTTCCTCGGTAATATACGGCATAAACGGGTGCAGCAGCTTCAAGGTGCCGCTCATGACCCAGACAAGCACCTGACGCACACCCCGTGCGGTTTTCCGATCGTCAGAATTCAGACGGATTTTCGCGATTTCAATGTACCAGTCGCAAAATTCGTCCCAAAGGAAATCGTAAAGCTTCTGTACGGCAATCCCAAGCTCGAAGTGCTCCAGATTTTCCGTGATCTCCTTCGTCACGCGGTTGAAGGAATCGATGATCCATTGATCTTCCATCGCAAGGTTCGCGGGAAGCTCATTCTTTACGTCATGACCGTCGATATTCATGAGGATAAAGCGCGAGGCGTTCCAGATTTTATTGGCAAAATTGCGGCTGGACTCCACCTTCTCGTCGGAAAAACGCATATCGTTTCCGGGACTGTTGCCCGTTGCAAGCGTAAAGCGAAGCGCATCCGCGCCAAATTTTTCAATAATTTCAAGCGGGTCTATCCCGTTGCCCAGCGACTTGCTCATTTTTCTGCCCTTTGCGTCACGGACAAGTCCGTGAATCAGCACGGTATGGAACGGGACCTCTCCCATCTGTTCAATTCCGGAGAAAATCATACGGGCGACCCAGAAGAAAATGATATCATAACCGGTGACAAGGGTATCGGTCGGATAAAAGTATTTCAGATCCTCGGTTTTGTCCGGCCAGCCGAGGGTGGAAAACGGCCATAGCGCGGAGCTGAACCAGGTGTCAAGGGTGTCCTCGTCCTGTTTCAGATTTTTGGAACCGCATTTCGGGCAAGTGTGAGGCTCTTCGCGGGAAACGACCGTCTCCCCGCAGTCCTGGCAGTACCACGCGGGGATGCGGTGGCCCCACCAAAGCTGGCGGGAAATACACCAGTCCTTGATGTTTTCCATCCAGTGGTCGTAAATCTTTTCAAAACGGTCGGGAACAAATTTCACTTTCCCGTCCTTTACTTCCTGAAGAGCAGGCTGAGCCAGCGGCTTCATTTTTACAAACCACTGCTTGGAAACGCGCGGCTCCACAACGGTGCCGCAGCGGTAGCAGGAGCCGACATTGTGCTTGATCGGCTCGACGTCGACAAGGAACCCCTGTGCCTTCAGGTCCTCCACAATCTGTTTGCGGGCCTCCAAGGCGGACATACCGGCATATTTCCCGGCGTTCTCATTCATATTTCCGCCGTCATCCATGACATTGATGACCGGCAGATCGTGGCGCAGACCGACTTCAAAGTCGTTCGGGTCGTGGGCCGGAGTGATTTTCACCACGCCGGTTCCGAAATCACGCTCAACATAAGTATCCGCAATCAGCGGGATTTCCCGGTTTACAAGAGGGAGAACCAGCGTCTTGCCCACCAGACCCGCATAGCGTTCGTCTTCGGGATGTACCGCGACCGCGGTATCGCCAAGCATCGTTTCCGGGCGGGTGGTAGCCAGCTGAATGGAACCGCTGCCGTCCTTGAAAGGATAACGCAGGTGCCAGAAGAAGCCGTCGTGCTCGCTGAACTCCACTTCCGCGTCGGAAATAGAGGTGCGGCAGTGCGGGCACCAGTTGATGATGCGTTCCCCGCGGTAGATCAGGTCCTTTTCGTACAGTCTTACAAAAACCTCCCGGACGGCTTTGGAGCAGCCCTCGTCCAGAGTAAAGCGCTCACGTTCCCAGTCGCAGGAGGAACCCAGTTTTTTCAGCTGTTCCATGATTCTTCCGCCGTATTTTTCCCTCCATTCCCACGCGCGTTCCAAAAAAGCCTCGCGGCCGATTTCGTCTTTGGTAATGCCCTCTTTGCGCATCGCCTCGACGATTTTCGCCTCTGTGGCAATGGAAGCGTGGTCGGTTCCCGGCAGCCAGAGCGCCGAATAGCCCTGCATCCTTCTCCAGCGGATCAGGATATCCTGCAGGGTTTCATCCAGGGCATGTCCCATATGAAGCTGGCCGGTAATGTTCGGGGGCGGAATCACAATGGTATATGGCTGCTTCTCGGGGTCCGGCTCGGCGTGAAAATAGCCGCCGGAGAGCCAGAAGTCATAAATTCTGTCCTCCACTTCCTGTGGGTCATAGGTTTTTGCAAGTTCCCTGCTCATATATTTTCCTCCTGAATTTTATCCCTTATAATGATGGCATACCCCTTCATTCCCTGAGGCGCGCCGGGTGCGTCGCCTCCCTCTGTGAGGGAATCAGGGAGTTGGTTTAGCAACTCGTTTATTATGGCATTCGATGGGTCATTTGTCAATTTTTTCAGCTTGCCGGAACCGGTTTGACGGAACCGCCGATCACGGTGCTGTCAAGGATAACGGCAATGCAAAGGCAAAGCAGGACATTGGACTGATTGGCAATATCGGCGGCGAAGCAGTCGCCGTTTTCATTCCAGCACCGGCCGTGCGTCATCACGACAGTGGAGTCCACGTCGGTCAGGTCGTAGGAGCGCGTCAGAAGATCGCCGTGAAAGCTCCAGCCGACGCCTTTGATTTTAATGGGCTGCTTTGACGAGGCAAGGTTCAGCGTCACACGCGCGCGCTCCTTGTCCCCGATAAAAACGGAGTACCTCGACATGGCCGAAATCCCCAGACTGAAGATGCGGGCCGCCTCGTTTTGGTTGTTGTCAATCAGGTAGACCTTGCTGCCGATAGACAATGAATCACCGGTAACACTGTAGACAGACTGACCAAGAGCATCTATTACGGTAAAAAGAGCTTCCGTACCGGTGCTCTGTTTAATGTAAAATTTCATGCGCCGGCCTCCCTGTTTGAAATCGATTATTAATGCTTATCATATCATTTTTATATCGGATAGGCAACCGCCTTTCCGTATAAATTATGGAAAAGGCAGTGCGGATTTTCCATTGACGTACTTGTGTGGATATACTACAATAAACGGGATCGGAGGTGCTGCTTTGAAAAAATTCCTTTCTCTCAGGCGAATCCGGCTCCTTGCGCTTGCACCGGCCGCCCTGCTGCTTACCCTTGCCGCGCAAAGCCGTCCCGATTTTGCGGAATGGTACGCGAACACCGTTTATCCCGTTTTGTCGCGCGGAGTAAACCGCGCCACTTCCCTTGCTCCGTTTTCCGTTATGGAGGCCCTGGTCGTCCTTCTTTGCTCGGGCGCTGTTTTTTATATGATTTTCTTTATTATCAAAATCATACATAACCGCGGAAAACGAAGAAAAATATTTTCTCTTTTCGCAATTAACCTGATATGCATTGCCAGTTTGCTGTATTTTGTGTTTGTAGTTTCCTGCGGAATCAATTATTACCGCTATCCTTTCGCTCAGACCTGCGGGCTGGAAATCCGACCTTCGTCCAAGGCCGAGCTGACGGCGCTCTGTACCGATCTTGCCGATCGGGCAAACGAACTGCGCAAGGGAGTCCGGACCGACCGGAACTCCGTTATGCGGCTGAGTACGGAGGATATTGAGACAACGGCCAAAAAGGCAAGAACAGCGTTTGACGCGATCAGCGGGGATTATCCGCTTCTGCGCGCGGGGTACGGTCCGCCAAAACCGGTATTTTTCTCCCGGCTGATGTCCTACTGCAACATTACGGGCATTTTTTTCCCGTTTACCTTTGAAGCAAATGTCAACGTGGACATCCCGGATTATTCCATCCCGCTGACGATGTGCCACGAGCTTTCCCATCTGCGCGGATATATGCGCGAGGACGAGGCGAATTTCATCGGCTACCTTGCCTGTGAAAAAAGCGGGGACGCGGATTTCCGGTATTCGGGGACGATGCTTGCCTATATCTACGCTTCCAACGCGCTTTACGGTACCGACCCGTCGGTGGCAAATCGAATCTACGGGACCCTGAGCGACGGCGTCAGACGCGATTTGGAAAACAATTCTGCATACTGGAAGCAGTTTGAGGGACCGGTTGCCACCGCTGCCGACCATGTCAACGATTCTTATCTGAAGGCCAACAAACAGACGGACGGCATCAAAAGCTACGGCCGGATGGTCGACCTGCTGCTCGCCGAATACCGCACAAAAAAAGGAGCCGGCTGAAAGGCTCCTTTTTTAATTGATACTCAAAACGGCTGTTCAGGCAGACCGCACTCAAGGGGCCGAATCGGAATCAGTCTCGGAGGCGCCGTCAGGCGCAGGCCCATTGCTGACAGCAATGGTAACCTGAGACCCGTAGGCCATCTGGCTGCCCTCCTGCACATCCTTGTAGCCGATGACCATCCCTTTTTCCACATTGGAACTGTATTCCTCTGTTTTGGTGGGCGTAAAGCCGGCTGAGGTGACCGCTTCCGAAGCTTCCGCAAGCGTTTTCCCGGCAATCGGCGGAAGAGTGCGCACGGCGGCCCCTTCGCTGACAACGACTACGATCGCCGTCCCCCTTGCCATTTTCGTGCCCGCGACGGGTGACTGGGAAATAATGCTTCCCTCGGGAATGGTGTCGCTGAACTGCTTGCTGGACAGAAGCACCTGATAATCCTGACCAGAGGAGGATTCACCCGAATTAGCCTGCTCCTGAAAAATCTGGCCGACCAGATTGGGCGCTTCGATCAGATTCGGGTCGGCGGAATCCGCGGAATCCATTGTCACTTCCAGCGAGTCCGCGGCTGCGGACTCGACCTGAGAGGCTTCTGAAGCGAGCGTTTCCGCATCTCCCCGCCCGGTGTTGGAAATCCAGATAATCCCGACGATGGTGAACACGATCAGGGCGGCCACACAGGTCAGGATGACCCATACAAAATTGGGAACGCCTTTTTTGCCGTCGTCCTCCTCCGGCTCGGGGGCGGACCTGTGAATCCTCTGGGTATCCTCAATGGTCGCCGTGACGGTCGGCGCGGCGGAAAGCTCGGCGCGGAGCCGCTCAAAGGTGGGGGTGCGTTTGTCCGGGGAAACCTGCAGCGCGTTGGCCATCGCCGTTACCACATGGGGTGGCAGGCTGCGCATAATGCTGGTCGGAATCAAAAGCCGCATATCGTTGCGCCTTTTTAAGGCCTCCTGCGGAATGGTACCCGTCAAGGCAAAAAACAGGGACGCGGCAAAGCCATAGACATCCGTCGATTCATCGGGGACATAGTCCATCACATACTGCTCTATGGCGGCGCAGCCGGGAACGAGGTCCGGCGGCAAATCCGTGTCCATCCGGCGGACGGCGCTGATGCAGAAGCTGCCTAGCTTCATCCTGCCGTCCTGCATGATATTCAGGGTATCGGGAGAAATGCCAAGATGCCTGATTCCCGCCGCCTGCATTGAGCTGAGCGCGGACAGGACAGGCATAAAAAGCTGCCTTGCGGCGTTCCAGCTGAGGTTACCGCCGCTACGTTCGACAAAATAGCGGAGCGTAATGCTTTCGCTCCACTCAGAAACGGTATAGGCCGTATGATTTTCCTCAAAGATATCGTAAATCTGTACAATGGCGGAAAGCTCACGCATGTGCGCAATCTCTCTGGAATAATTCAGAAAAGCGGCGAGACATTCGTCAAAGATGATCTCACTGCCGCCGATCACACGGATATCCGTCCCGTTGGCGGGCCTTTCGCACAGGGTCTGCGGAAAAAACTCGCGCAGTTCAATCGGTATGTTCAGAACCGTATCGTAGCCGATATAGGTGATTCCCTCGCCGTTGCTCTTTTTCGCGCGGCCGACGATATACCGGTTCTGCAGTCTGGTCCTGTACGGAAGCGCATGGCGCATTTGTGGCTCGGAAGAACTGAAGCCGCAGTTGGAACATTCGGTTTTGCCGTTTGTATCGGACATGCAGTTCATGCATAGATTGTCAAAGCCAGTCATCTTGCTTCCTCCATGTTTCCAAATATGGAAAAACTTTCTATATATTCTTAGTCGTCCATATCCGGATTATCCCAGTTGTGCCAAACATTTTGCACGTCGTCGTTGTCCTCAAGGACATCGAGCAGGCGCTGCATTTTTGTAACGGATTCTTCGTCGGTCAGCGTGGTATAGGTGTTCGGCACCATCTCTACTTCCGCGGAAACAAATTCGTAGCCTTTCTTTTCAAGATCGTCGCAAACGCCGCTGAAATCCTCCGGTTCGGTGTATATTTCAAAGACGTCCTCGTCGGCCTGAAAATCAGACGCGCCCGCTTCCAGGCTGTCCTCCATGACCTTGTCTTCCTCGAGGCCCTCCCTTTCGACGACGATCAGCCCTTTTTGGGCGAACATAAACGAAACACAGCCGGTGGTGCCGAGATTACCGCCGAATTTGTCGAAATAATGGCGGACGTCGCCGGCGGTACGGTTGCGGTTGTCGGTCAGCGTTTCCACAATGACCGCGATGCCGTTCGGGCCGTATCCTTCGTATGTAATGTTTTCATACTTGGTATCGTCCCCGTCTCCGGCAGCTTTTTTGATAATGCGTTCAATATTGTCATTAGGCACATTGTTGGCCTTCGCCTTGGCAACGCAGTCCTTTAATTTCGAGTTGGTGTTGGGATCCGGGCCGCCGCCCTCTTTTACCGCCACGGCAAGCTCACGGCCTATTTTTGTAAATACTTTCGCTTTTGCGCCGTCTGTCTTTTCTTTTTTACGTTTGATATTATTCCACTTTGAATGGCCAGACATATTTTTTCCTCCCAAATAATAGGTTACATTTTATGATATCACAATTCACATTCTATAGCAAGCGCCAGCTCCCGGGCGGAATTCCGCGCTTTTTCAAGCGTTTCGCGGCCTTCGTCAAAGTCCGTTCCCGGCCAGACGGCCAAGCCCGCAATGGAGGTATTGATGACGGAAAAGGCCAGCTTCATCTGGCGGACAATGATTTGTGCTCCCTCGCAGTCCTTTGAGCCACAGGTAACCAGCAGGGCGGCCAGCTTATGCTTTTCAACCGGGTTCCTGATGCCGAGGGAAAACCGCGCCGCGAAATACCGCTGCGTACGGTCGACGATCGCCTTGAGCGGCGCGGGCAGGCTGAGGTTGTAAACCGGCGTGGCGACAACGATTACGTCCGCAGCGCGGATCAGTGCGTCAATATCGTCAAAATCCGGCTGCGAGCATCTTTCTTCCCCGGCGCAGACATTGCAGGCAATACAAGGCGCAATGTTTCTCTCATAGGCGCTGACAGTCTCGATCCGCGTATTCCCCTCCAATGGTTTCAAAAATTCGTTCAGAAGCTTCGCCGTGGTTCCGTTCCTGTTGGGGGACCCGAAAAAAACGAGCACCAGTTTCCGCTCCTCTGCATTTTCCCGCACAGACTCCGCATGCAAGCCGACCACCCCTTTCACAAGAACAAAAAACGATCCGGTTTTTCCGTCCGGCCGTATTATAAAGGTCCGGACACAATGTTAAGCCTGCTTTAAACGTTTGTAAAATATCGTTTATCATCTAATTTCAGGAATAACAATATTTAGCACTCAATTTATAATGATTGTACCATACAGTCCCGCCGGTGGGAAGAGCAAACCTGTCGAAATCCGTGCGCCGCCACGTGAGAAATGAAAATTTTCACTGATGGAAGGGCACTGGACCCCCAAAGATTCATCAAGTCTGTCGCTTGACAATGTGGACTATTTTAGGCTAGAATATATTATTAACGTTCATGGAATAATATAATCAGAAACGGTGGCATTTTATGAAAATCGGTTTAGATGTCGGCTCCACCACGATCAAATGCGTGGTGCTGGACGACGGCAATCAAATCATATATCAATCTTATGAGAGGCATTTTTCCCAAATCACGCAAAAAATGTCGGAGCTTCTCACAAGAATCAGTCACGAGTATCTCAAAGGCGCGAAGGCCCGGCTTACGGTTTCCGGTTCCGCCGGAATGGGGATTTCCCAGTCCTGCAAGCTGCCGTTTATTCAGGAGGTTTACGCCACCCGCGTGGCGACCGGAAAGCTGATTCCCGACGCGGACGTCATTATCGAGCTCGGCGGAGAGGACGCGAAAATGCTGTTTTTATCCGGCGGCATGGAGGTCCGCATGAACGGCTCCTGCGCCGGAGGAACCGGCGCTTTTATTGACCAGATGGCGACTCTTTTAAATATCTCGCTGGACGAAATGGATCGGCTGGCGGAGAAGTACGAAAAAATATATACCATTGCCTCTCGCTGCGGCGTGTTCGCAAAGTCGGACGTGCAACCCCTGCTGAATCAGGGCGCGCGCAAAAGCGACATTTCGGCGAGCATCTTCGCCGCCGTAGCGAACCAGACGATCGCGGGGCTGGCACAGGGCCGGAAAATCGCCGGAAAGGTGATTTATCTGGGCGGACCGCTCACCTTTTTACCGCAGCTGCGCGCAAGCTTTGACCAGGCGCTGAAAACGCAGGGCGTATGCCCCGAAAATTCCCTTTATTATGTAGCGCTGGGAGCGGCGCTGAGCAGCGACACCGAAATCGACCTGGAAACCGCTCTGGAAAGCATCGCCGCCTACGGCAATACGGCGAACTTTCTTTCCATTCCCCCGCTGTTTGAAACACAGGCGGATTACGACGCCTTTACCCGCCGCCATGCCGAATGCAAAGCGCCGCGCGGAAGCGCGGAAACCTACACGGGCGACGCCTACCTGGGGATCGACGCGGGTTCCACCACGGTAAAAGCCGTTTTGCTTGGCGAGGACGGCGAGGTGCTGGATTCCATTTACCGCAGCAATTCGGGCAACCCGGTGCCGATCATCCGGGAATACCTGCTCAGCCTTTCCGACCGCTTCCCGAAAATCCGGATCGCCGCGGGCGCCGTGACGGGCTACGGCGAGGAGCTTTTAAAAAATGCCTTCAATATTGACTTCGGCATCGTGGAAACGGTGGCGCACTTTACGGCTGCCAAATGTTTTCTGCCCAACGTCGATTTTGTCATTGACATCGGCGGGCAGGATATGAAATGCTTTAAAATCCGCAATGGAGCAATCGACAACATCTTTCTGAACGAAGCCTGCTCTTCCGGCTGCGGTTCTTTTTTACAGACCTTTGCCAACACGCTCGGCTATGAGATAGAGGATTTCGCAAAGCTGGGCCTGTTTGCGAAGCATCCGGTGGATTTGGGTTCCCGCTGCACCGTGTTCATGAACTCGCAGGTCAAGCAGGCCCAGAAGGACGGAGCAACCACCGAGGACATTTCCGCCGGACTTTCCGTCAGCGTAGTGAAAAACGCAATCTACAAGGTCATCCGCGCAGCTTCCGCAGAGGAGCTGGGCCGAAACATTGTGGTACAGGGCGGCACCTTTCTGAACGACGCGGTGCTGCGCGTGTTTGAAAACGAGCTGGGCGTCAACGTTTCCCGCCCGGATATTTCCGGCCTGATGGGCGCTTACGGCGCAGGAATCTACGCCAGAGCACATTCAAAGGGGCAGAGCGCGATCATTGGCAGGGAGGAACTGGAAAACTTCCAGCACGACGTCAGGGTTACCTCCTGCGGGCTGTGCAACAACCACTGCCGGCTGACCATCAACATTTTCGGCGGCAACCGCCGCTTTATCGGCGGCAACCGCTGCGAAAAGCCGGTGACGAAGCGCGCGTCGGGGGATGAGCTCAACATGTACGCCTATAAGCTCGGCCTGCTGCGCTCCTACCAACCCGTAGCGGGCAAAAGGGGAAAGATCGGGATTCCGATGGGTCTGAATCTTTATGAACTGCTCCCCTTCTGGCACACCTTCTTTACCAAGCTCGGCTTTGAGGTAACGCTTTCTCCCCTTTCCAGCCGGGAGCTTTACATAGAGGGACAGAGCACCATTCCTTCCGATACGGTGTGTTTCCCCGCAAAGCTGATGCACGGGCATGTGCAGGCTTTGATCGACGAAGGCGTTAAAAATATTTTTTATCCCTGCATGTCGTATAATTTTGACGAGGGTCTGGGCGACAATCACTACAACTGCCCCGTTGTCGCGTATTATCCGGAGGTTATTTCCGCAAACATGAGCATGCCGGAAGGCTTCCGTTTTCTCCACGACTATGTGGGAATTCACAGAAAACGCGACTTTCCGAAAAAGATGCATGGGATTCTTTCCGAATATTTTGACGATATTTCCCTTTCCGAGGTAAAAGAAGCGGCAAAAGAAGCGTACAGCGAATACGACGGCTATTTCGCGAAGGTACATGAAAAGGGCGACCGGATCATTGCCGAAGCGCAGAAGCAGCAAAAGCCGATCATCGTCCTAAGCGGAAGGCCTTACCATCTTGACCCGGAAATCAACCACGGCATCGACAAGCTGATCGTCAGCCTGGGTGCGGCGGTCATTTCGGAAGACGTGCTGAGCGCTAAGGTAAAGCGCTTCCATACCACGGTTCTGAACCAGTGGACCTATCACGCAAGGCTGTACGCGGCCGCCGAATACATCGGCGACAAGCCAGACATGAATCTTGTCCAGCTCGTTTCGTTCGGCTGTGGCGTAGACGCCATTACCACCGACGAGGTGCGCAGCATTCTGGAAGCGAACGGCAAAATTTACACACAGATCAAAATTGACGAAATTACAAATCTCGGCGCGGTAAAGATCAGGCTGCGCAGCCTCTTTGCCGCTCTGGAGAAATGAGGTGATTCTTTGGCGGAACTGAAATTCAGCAAGGACGGGCGCTTGCTTTTCACGAAAGAAATGAAAAAGGAATATACCATCCTCTGCCCCATGATGGCCCCCATCCATTTTCAACTGATTGTAAACGTGTTGAACAACTGCGGATACCATGTGGAGCTTTTGACGAACGACGGACCGAACGTTGTGCAGGAAGGCCTGAAATATGTCCATAACGACACTTGCTACCCCGCTTTACTGGTCATCGGCCAGTTTATCGACGCACTCCACTCGGGGAAATATGACCTTGACCGCACCGCGCTGATTATTACCCAGACGGGCGGCGGCTGCCGTGCGTCCAACTATATCCACCTTTTGCGCAAGGCGCTGAAAAAGGCCGGGCTGGAACGGGTTCCGGTTGTTTCGCTCAATATGTCCGGACTGGAAAGCAACCCCGGATTTACGCTGACTCTGCCGATGCTGCGGAAATTTATCGCGGGGCTTGTCTACGGCGACGCGCTGATGCAGCTGGACAACCAGACAAAGGCATATGAAACGATCCCCGGCGAAAGCAACCGGATGGTCAAAAAATGGACGGATGCCCTGACGGAGCAGTTCAATCACGGGCAGGGTCTTTCGCTGAAACAGCTGAAAGAAAACCTCCATCAAATCGTTCATGATTTCGCACAGATTGAAATCGACCGCAGGCCGAAAATCAAGGTCGGCATTGTCGGGGAAATCTATGTGAAATACTCCGCGCTGGGCAACAATCATCTGGAGAATTTTCTGGTGGGACAGGATTGTGAGGTAAACGTGCCGGGCATCCTGAATTTCGGCCTTTTCAAGGTCGACAACCGGCTGGAGGATATCAAGCTGTACGGCGGGAACAAGGCAAAATACGTGGTCGTCAAGGCATTGATGGACTATCTGCTGAAAATGCAGGACATCCTGATCCGCGCGGTGAAAACCGAGCCCCGCTTTTTGGCGCCGGAGCCTTACGCCCACACGAAAAGTTTGGTGAAGAACGTCATCGGCTACGGCAACAAGATGGGCGAAGGCTGGCTTCTGACCGCGGAAATGCTGGAGCTGGTCGAACAGGGCTATGAGAATATCGTGTGCACACAGCCGTTCGGCTGCCTGCCGAACCACATCTGCGGCAAAGGCATGATTCACCGCATTAAAGCGGTGGACGAGCGGTCCAATATTGTCCCCATCGATTATGACCCGAGCGCGACGCGTGTCAATCAGGAAAACCGGATCAAGCTGATGCTGGCCGTTGCCAGAGAGAAGCTTTCCGCACAAACGAATAAAGAGACGGAGAAAAGATCATGAAAAAATTGGTCAGTGAATTTAAGGAATTTGCCATGCGCGGAAACGTCATGGATATGGCGGTCGGCGTTGTCATAGGCGCTGCGTTCGGAAAAATTGTGTCCTCACTGGTTGCCGACATCATTATGCCCGTGCTTTCGCTGATTACCGGCAGAATCAATTTGACGGCTTTGGCGGTGACCATTCCCGCGGCAATGGGAAGTCCCAAACCGATTATCATTACTTACGGAAATTTCCTGCAGACGGTGTTGGATTTCATCGCTGTCGCTTTTTCCATTTTCCTTGTCATTAAGGCATCCAACCGCCTGAAACGGAAAAAGGAAGAGACCCCGCCCGCCGCCCCGGAAATCAGCCGGGAAGAAGCACTGTTGACGGAAATCCGCGATCTGCTGAAAAAGGAAAACTGACAGAAAAATACCGCGTAAAACATATTCCCAGCCGGCATTGCTGTCGGCTGGGGATTTTTATCGTCCTGTTAAAACGGATTACCGGTTCCATTTCTCGCTCAGCGCGTTGATCTGGTCGGCAAACTTGGCAAGGTCCTTGTTCGCACCGCCTTCGTTTCGCCGGATTACCTGCATCAGCCGTTTTCCGGCCTCCACCAAACGGGCAAACGGAGCGGAGAATTTCTTTCCCCTATCCTCTCTGCGCTTTCCGCGCAGCTCCGGCGCGACGCCCTCTTCCAAAATGCTGTTTTCCGCCAGGTCAAAGGAGGCTTCAAAATTGGGGACAATCGCGTTGTAGCCCAGCTGCCGCAGGGTGTCGCCGAACATCTCGCTGACCTGCAGTTCCCCGTGCACCACGAACACACGCTTCGGTTTGGGGTCAAACGCATGAATCCACTGGATCAGGCCCGACCGGTCGGCGTGCGCGGATAGCGCGCGAAAATTGTAAATATGCGCCTGTACCGTGATTTCTTCGCCGAAAAGCTTCACCTGATCGATCCCGTCGACCAGCATTCTGCCCAGGGTACCGTTGGCCTGATAGCCCACAAACACGACCGCGCATTCCGGCCGCCACAAATTGTGCTTGAGGTGGTGGCGGATCCGTCCGGCTTCGCACATCCCGCTGGAGGAAATGATGACCTTGGGTACGTTGTCCATATTCAGCGCTTTGGATTCCTCCACGCTGGCGCAGATATTCAGGTTGGAAAAACGAATCGGCTCAAATCCTGCCCTGATGACCTTGACGGCGGCATCGTCGGCATAACCGTCCAAATTGCCGCCGTAGATTTTGGTTGCTTCCGCCGCAAGCGGGCTGTCCACATAAACCGGGAAATTTGGGTTACTTCTGACAAGGCCGCGTTCCTTCATTTCACGGATATAGTAAAGCAGCTCCTGCGTGCGGCCGACCGCAAAGCTGGGGATGACCACGTTGCCCCCGGCGGAAAGGGTTTTATCGAAAACCTCGGCGAGCTTCGGGACATAGTCGTCCATCTTCTCATGATCGCGGTCGCCGTAGGTCGATTCCATCACCACATAATCCGCTTCCCGGATATACTGCGGGTCGCGGATGATCGGCTGGTTTTTGTTGCCGATGTCCCCGGAAAAGACGATTTTTTTCGTTTCGCCGTGCTCCGTCAGCCACATTTCCACCGCCGCGGAGCCGAGCAGGTGACCGGCGTCCGTAAAGCGGAACCGGACCCCTTCGCAAAGCTCCACCATTTCCCCGTAGGAAAACGGGACCAGCCGGTTCAGCGTTTCCTGCGCGTCCTCCACGGTGTAAATCGGCTCCTTCGGTTCGCGCCCGGCACGCCTTCCCTTCCGGTTCTCGTTGATCGCGTCCATCTCCTGTATATGGGCGCTGTCGCGCAGCATGATGGAAAGCAGTTTGCAGGTCGCCCCGGTCGCGTACATTTTCCCGTCGTAGCCGTTTTTTACCAGAAGAGGCAGCCGTCCGCTGTGGTCAATATGCGCGTGCGTTACGATGACATAATCGATCTGGGACGCATAAAAAGGCAGCCTGTGGTTGTCGTCCTCATCGGCGCCCTGCTGCAGGCCGCAGTCGACCAAAATCTTTTTCCCGTTTACAAGTAAACAGTGGCAGCTTCCGGTAACCTCTTTGTCCGCACCGTAAAATATCAGTTGCATCCTCTATTCTCCTGTCTGTGTATTTTTCATAGACAAAATAAGCTCGACCGGGCAATGGTCGCTGCCCATCACCTCCGGGTGTATGTTGCTGGCCTCGATTCTGTCACGGATGGAGTCGGACACAAGAAAATAATCAATCCGCCACCCCGCGTTTTTCTCCCTTGCCTTAAACATATATGACCACCACGTATAGGCGCCTGTTTCCTCCGGGTGCAGGTAACGGAAGGTGTCCGTAAACCCGGCGGCGAGCAGTTCCGACATCTTTTCGCGTTCCTCAAAGGAAAAGCCCGCGTTGCCGACATTAGTTTTTGGATTTTTCAGATCGATCTCATTGTGCGCCACATTCATGTCCCCGCACACAACGACCGGTTTTTTCGCGTCGAGCTGTTTCAGATAAGCGCGGAAGGCGTCCTCCCAGCGCATCCGGTACTCAATGCGCACCAGATCCCGCTGGGAATTGGGCGTATACACTGTTACAAGGTAAAAATCCTCAAATTCCAGCGTGATGGAACGCCCTTCGCCGACATGCTCCGGGTCGTCGATATCATAACCGACGGAAAGAGGTTCTATTCTGGTAAAAACAGCCGTGCCGGAATAGCCCTTCTTTTCCGCGGAATTCCAGTACTGCCGGTAGCCCGGCAAAACAATTTCCGCCTGCTCCGGCTGCATTTTCGTTTCCTGAATGCACACGGCGTCGGCGTCGGCCGACTGAAAATAGTCCGTAAAGCCTTTGTTCAAACAGGCGCGAAGCCCGTTGACATTCCATGATATCAGCTTCAATCCTTCATCCCCCATTTTTTATTTCCGCCTCCGGCCCGCCGGAGGAACCGTTTATTTCGGTTGAGTCAAAGCTTTTGGGGATATTATATCATATTCATACAGAAAACAGTAAATAATTTTCCTCAGAGGCGTCCGTGAAAAGCATAAAATATGGTGAAAGCGCAATACTTCTTCTATCAAAAATATGCCTTGAACGAAGCCTGCATTCCCGCTATAATAGGGATATGACTTTTTACAGAATTGATGGAGGAGATTATGAAAAATCCAATTGTTACCATTCAAACAGGCCGCGGCACGATCAAAATGGAGCTTTATCCCGAAATTGCCCCGAATACCGTAAAGAACTTTATTTTCCTTGTCAAAAAAGGCTTTTATGACGGAACCATCTTTCACCGCGTGATCCCCGGATTCATGATTCAGGGAGGCGACCCGGAAGGCACCGGAATGGGCGGCCCCGGCTACAGCATTAAGGGCGAATTCCGCTCCAACCGTTTTCAGAACGACCTGAAGCACTCGAAGGGCGTTATTTCCATGGCGAGGTCCATGAGCCCGAACAGCGCGGGGTCCCAGTTCTTTATCATGGTTGCCGACGCGCCGCACCTTGACGGGGAATACGCTGCTTTCGGCAAGGTGATCGAGGGAATGGACGAAGCGGAGCGCATTGTGTCGGTTCGCCGCGACTACAGGGATAAGCCGTATGAAGACGAAATAATGAAGAGCGTTACTGTCGATACGTTCGGAGAGGAATACGGCGAGCCCGAAAAACAGTAACGGAAGAAATGATATTAGGGAGCATGCAATGTCGATTTTTAAAAAATTTATAAGATACTATCAACCGTACCGGGGAATGTTTTACTTCGATATGTTCTGCGCGCTGATCGTGTCGGCGGTTGACGTCGCGTTTCCGCAGATTCTGAACTTTCTGACCAAGGGTCTGTTTGCACAGGAAGCGCACACCATTTTGGAGAATATCCCGTGGATTGCAGCCGGCCTTTTGGTCATGGAGCTGATCCGCCTTGGCTGCCAGTACTATATTACCAGTTGGGGGCACGTCATGGGCGCCAGAATGGAAAGCGACATGAGACAGGATCTGTTTGACCACCTGCAGCGCCTTTCCTTTTCGTATTACGACCGCAACAACACCGGGGAAATGATGAGCAAGCTTGTGTCCGACCTGTTCGACATCAGCGAGCTTGCCCACCACGGACCGGAAAACATTCTGATTTCGCTTTTGAAAATCGCGGGAAGCTTTGCGCTGATGATGATCATCAACGTCCCGATGACCTTGATTCTGCTGGGAGTGACGCTGGTTATGATTGTATTCAGCATCCACCAGAACCGGAAAATGCGCGCGGTGTTCATGGACAACCGCAAAAAAATCGCGGGCGTCAATTCCCGCGTACAGGACAGTCTAGCCGGCATCCGGGTGGTAAAAAGCTTTGGGAACGAAGAGCTGGAGCAGGCAAAATTCAATGACAGCAACCTGAAATTTCTGGACTCAAAAGAGAGCAGCTATCGGGTGATGGGAGGCTTCCGCGCGGGTACCTCGTTCTTCGAGGGACTTCTTTTTCTGACCGTTCTGGTCAGCGGCGGCTTGTTTATTGCGCAGGGTTCCCTGCACGTAGCCGATCTGGCCGTCTATGCCCTGTACATCAACATTATTATCAACCCCATTGACATACTGATCGAATTTACAGAACAGTTCCAGAAAGGCTACTCCGGCTTTAAGCGCTTTATCGAAGTGGTGGAAACGGATCCGGAAATTGTCGACCGGCCCGGCGCAGCCGAGCTGAAGGACGTGAAAGGCGACATCCGCTATCAAAACGTTTCGTTCAGCTACGATTCCGCAAACGACGTGCTGGAAAATATCAATATTTCGATTGAGGCAGGAAAAACCGTGGCGCTGGTCGGGCCTTCGGGCGGCGGCAAAACCACCCTTTGTTCCCTTTTGCCCCGTTTTTACGACGTCACCGCCGGAAGCGTAACGATTGACGGCACGGATGTGCGCGATATCAAGCTGAAATCTCTGCGCAGCGCGATCGGAATCGTTCAGCAGGATGTTTACATGTTTGCGGGCAGCATCAAAGAAAACATTGCCTACGGCAAACCGGACGCGACGGCGGAGGAAATCATCGCCGCCGCAAAGAGCGCGAATATCCACGACTTTATCGCGGGGCTTGACGACGGCTACGACACCTATGTCGGCGAGCGCGGCACGCGCCTTTCCGGCGGTCAGAAGCAGCGTCTTGCCATTGCCCGCGTCTTTCTGAAAAATCCGAAGATCCTGATTCTGGACGAAGCGACCAGCGCGCTGGACAACGAAAGCGAGCGCCATATCCAGAATTCGCTGGAGGAGCTGTCCAAGGACAGGACCACCATTGTGATTGCCCACCGGCTCAGCACCATCAGCAACGCGGATGAAATCATTGTGATCGGCGACGAAGGCATTGAGGAGCGCGGTACCCATCAGGAGCTGATTGACAAAAACGGTATCTACGCAAAATACTACAATATGCAGTTTGAAGGGCTGGACGCTTAAAGCTGCAGCATAAAAGGGATCCCCCGCAGCCAGTGGAGGATCCCTTTTTCGTCTTATTGGGACCGGAATGTGACATGGTCACCGAGCCGGAAGATTTTATATGTTATCATGAAAATATATCCTTTGGAAAAAATATAAATAGAAAACACGAGTTTACGGTATTTACGGTTGATTCTGCAACAAGATTGTGTTCTTTCCCCCGCCTTTGGCGGAAGAAAGAACGTGTTTTATCTCGCAAATGAAATGGAATTGCTATAGAAAGGAGAAACCATGGATTATCTGATTTCATTTCTGGAAGGGATCGTCACCTTTATTTCTCCCTGCCTCTTACCCATGCTGCCGATCTATATCTCCTATTTTGCCGGACAGGAAACTCAGAAGCAGAAGGCCCCGGTAATTCGGAATTCCCTTGGGTTTGTGCTTGGCTTTACCCTTGTATTTACGGCAATGGGTGCTTTCGCGGGGACGGTTGGAAGCTTTCTGAAAGAGTACCATACCGCGGTGAATCTTGTCACCGGCATGGTCGTCATCCTATTCGGATTAAATTTTATGGGGCTGATCAAAATTCCTTTTCTGAATGGAAACCGGCAGCTGAACTTTAAAAAACCGAATATGAATTTCGGGACCTCCGTGCTGTTCGGTGTGATCTTTTCCATTGGCTGGACCCCTTGTGTAGGCGCGTTTTTAGGTTCCGCTTTGATGCTCGCCGCGTCGAGCGGAGAAAGCACGAAAGGCATTTTTATGCTTCTATCGTTTTCGCTCGGATTGGGGATTCCCTTTCTTGCCAGCGCCGTTTTGATCGACCGCCTGATGTCCGCGTTTGATTTTATCAAAAGGAACTACCGGATCATCAGTCTGATTTCGGGCGGATTGCTCGTTGTCGTCGGCCTGATGATGGCGACCGGGCTCATGGGCTACTTTTTGTCCCTATTTACTTTTTAGGAGAACGATATGAAAACAAACGGAAAAATTTTGCTGGGATTTCTCGCGTTCGTGGTGTTTTTCGCCGTCGTATACTATGCTTACAGCACGCTATCCAACCAGTTCCGGCCAAATCTGCCGGCAGCGTCCGAAACAGGCGGCTCTGCGGGAGAAAGCGGAAAAACACAGGCTCCCGATTTTACCGTATTTGATGGAGAGGGCAACAAGGTCAAGCTGTCGGACTTCCGGGGGAAACCCGTTGTGCTGAATTTCTGGGCCTCCTGGTGCCCGCCATGCAAGGGGGAAATGCCGCATTTCGACAGTCAGTACCAGAAGGAAAAGGACGACGTGGTTTTTCTGATGATCGATCTGGTGGACGGTCAGCGGGAAACACAGGAAAAAGGGCAGAATTATGTAAAAGAGCAGGGCTTTGCGTTTCCCGTTTATTTTGACAAGGAGCAGGAAGCCGCGAACACTTACGGGATTTCAGCCATTCCGGACACGATCTTTATCGACCGGGACGGCTATATTGCGAACGCCTATCAGGGAGCGATCGACGAGGCGACTTTGGCTGCCGGAATCGAATCGATCAAAAAATAAGGCAAATCCCCGCTTCCAGCCCTACTATTACAACAGTTCCAGTCGATTCTGTAACACGATTGCATCTCGCAAACTGAAATGGAATTACTATAGGCCCCTACTGAAAAATTCAGTAGGGGCCTAAATTGTTTTAGTATTTTTCGACGCCGTCTACGGTCACCCGGCCGTGAATTACCGGGACAAACGCGGGTTTTTCCGGGCGGATGGTAACCGCGCTTTCAAACAGCTTTTCCGCTTCCCTGCACTTATCCGCAGAGGAAGAGTAAAACTCTGCGATCACGTCGCCCTTTTTGACATAGTCGCCGATCTTTTTGCGGAGCAGAATGCCCGCGCTGAAATCGATGGAATCCTCTTTCTTCTCTCGTCCCGCTCCCAGCTCAACGGAGGCGATTCCACATTGCTCCGTATTCATGGAGTACAGATATCCTTCGCTCATTGCTGAAACGTCATATTTGACCTTTGCCTGCTCAAATTTTGCGCCGTCATCCAGAACGACGGTGTCGCCGCCTTGCGCCGCGACCATTTCTTTCAGCTTTGCAAAAGCCTCTCCGTTATCGATCTGGCGTTTTGCAAGCTTTTTGCACGCTTCCATACTTCCCTTACCCGCCAGAAGCAGCATATTGGCAGCAAGCTCCAGACAGATTTCCGTGAGGTCCCCGGGTCCGTGACCCTTGAGCGTTTCACACACCTCCCTGATTTCCAGCGAGTTGCCAATGGCGTTTCCGAGCGGACGGTCCATGTCGGTAATCAGCGCAATGGTCTTTCTCCCGACATGCTCGCCGATCGCCACCATTGCCTGCGCCAGCCGGATGGAATCGTCCACCGTCTTCATGAAAGCGCCGCTCCCGGTTTTGACGTCCAGCAGGATACAGTCGGAGCCGGCAGCGATTTTTTTACTCATGATGCTGGAAGCAATCAGCGGAACGCTTTCAATTGTCGCGGTCACGTCGCGCAGCGCGTAAAGCTTTTTGTCCGCGGGCACCAGATTACCGGACTGGCCGATCACGCTGACACCCACCTTCCGTACAATATCGAAGAATTTTTCACGGTCAATGGAGGTCTGCATTCCCGGAATAGCCTCCATTTTATCCACCGTGCCGCCGGTGTGGCCCAGCCCGCGCCCGCTCATTTTTGCAACACGCACCCCCAGGGACGCGACGATCGGCGAAATAATCAGCGTGGTCTTATCGCCGACCCCGCCGGTGCTGTGTTTATCCACCTTGATGCCGTCTATGGAGGACAAATCCACAGTTTCGCCGGAGTTGGCCATGCACATGGTCAGACAGGCCGTTTCCCTGTCCGTCATTCCCCGAAAATAAATCGCCATCAGCAGAGCGGATACCTGATAATCCGGAATCTCCTCTTTGACATAGCCGTTGATAAAGAACCGGATTTCCTCATCGGAGAGAATCCCGCCATCGCGTTTTTTCGCAATGATATCATACATTCTCATTTTCAGTCACCTTCCTACGATCCTTTTATCCAGCAGGAAAATTCCTTTTTTCTGAAGGGCCGTACGGAGCTCGCCCGGATCCCCCGTGTAGCAGTGCCCTTCCATGCCTAGTTTTCTTCCCGCTTCCACATTGTCCGCGCGATCGTCAATAAAGTAACACTCGCGCGGATTGAGTGAAAACTCCCTGAAAAACTTCCGATAGATTTCCTCATCGGGCTTGATGCAATGGAAATCCGCCGAAAAGAAAATACCGGAAAAATACTGCAGAGCCGTAATTCTGGGAGTCAAGCTGTGAATTTTTTTCCCCGCGTTGGACAGCAGATACAGCGAATAACCGTTCTCCTTCAGTTCGCGCACCAGCGGCAGAATATTATCCATGATCCGCATATGGTCCATCCAGTTCAGCAGCAGCTCCGTTGCGGCGCCGTGCAGGCGCTCCGGCAGGCGTGCACAGGACGGCTCGATCAAATCCTCCTCCGTAATGGTACCCCGGTCGATTTCCGTCCACTGACTTGTTTCAAACACCGTGGTACGAATCAGGCGAATGTCCTCCGGATCTTTGGCATAACGGCTGACGAAAAAGTCCGGATCAAAATCCACCAACACCTGACCCATATCGAAAACAATATTTTTTATCATTCTATTCCTCCATATTTTTTTTACTGAATCCGAGCGGAAGCAAGTCCTTTAGAGTAAAAACCTCCCACTGCTCCGGATTTTTCCCGAGAATGATCCGAAAGGTCGCCGGATCGCAGAATTCCATCATGACCTGACGGCAGACCCCGCAGGGCGGACAAAGCCCGCTGACGGGTTCCCCAGCTCTGCCGCCGACAATCGCGATACAGTCGAACGCCCTCTCCCCCTCGCTGACCGCTTTAAAAAAGGCCGTGCGCTCGGCGCAGTTCGTGGGGGTAAAGGTCGCGTTTTCAATATTGCAGCCCTTGTAAATCTTTCCGCTCTTCGTCAGCAGCGCTGCACCCACGCCGAATCCCGAGTAGGGGGTGTAGGCCATTTTTCTGGCGGAAATAGCCGCCGCAACCAATTCTTTATAATCTTCCATCTCTTCACCCTTCTTCCTATAGCATTTCCTGTTGTTTCAGCAACAAGGTTGCGTTCTTCCCCGCCCCCCGAAGGCGGGGAAGAACGTGTTTCGTTTCGCAAACTGAATGAAATTGCTGTAGATAGAATTGAGGAACGGCTGCCGCCGCTCCTCAGAGTTTTCATATTTGCCGGAAGCCGGTCAATATCCGTGCGCCTCTTCATTTTTTATGATTTTGATAATCCTGCTCGTACCGAGACGGGAAGCACCGAGCGATACGAATTTCTCCGCGTCTTCCATGGTTTTGATGCCGCCGGCGGCTTTGATTCTAACCTTCGGCCCGATATGGGAGGCAAAAAGCGCGACATCTTCAAACGTAGCACCCGCCGTTGAAAATCCGGTGGAGGTTTTGATGAAATCCGCACCGGATTCAGTCACTACCCCGCACATCTTGATCTTTTCTTCCTTCGTCAGCAGGCAGGTTTCAATAATGACCTTCAGGATGCGCGTGCCGCAGGCGGCTTTTACCTGCCGGATTTCGTCCAGCTGCAAATCGAAAAGCCCGTCCTTCACCCAGCCGATATTGACGACCATATCGATTTCATCGGCGCCGTTATGAATCGCATCCTTCGTTTCAAACCTGTCTCTTATACACATCTCCGAGCCCACGAGACATGCGCAGA
>UREO01000010.1 GCA_900546895.1 uncultured Oscillospiraceae bacterium | reverse complement strand
CTACACCGTCTAATTCGTCGGCAGCGTCAGATGTGTATAAGAGACAGATGCTACATACATTTTACATAAATTCAATGCATTTTTCAACTATGTATTGAACATAAAATAAAAAAATATCATTTTTAGGAGAAATTTGCCAATAAAATCCCCTTTTTTGCCTGTTTATCCCTTCTCTGTCGGAAAAAAAATATTTTATAATTCTTTATAAAAAATAAGGGCCGTGTGAACACGGCCCCGAATGTTGAAAAAGTCGCTTCTTCTCTTTTTGCCTCCCACTTTGAAGGGGATTCCCTAGTTCAGAATCGTCTTTTCCGTATCTTTATCGAACAGATGCATTTTCTGGAGGTTAAAGGCGATTTCAATGGTGTCGCCCGGCTTGGCGGTAGAGGTCGGATCCACTCTGGCCGTAATATCGCTGTTTTCGCAGCTCAGGTACAGATAAGTTTCCGCGCCCATCAGCTCGGTTACCTCCACTCCGGCCTTTACGATGCCCTCCGTCGCCTTCGCAAGAAATTCCGGCTCGTCGTGCACGTCTTCGGGGCGGATGCCGAACACAACCGTTTTGCCCGCATAATCCTTCAGCACGCCGTCCTTGTCCTTTCCTTCGGGAACGGCAACGCTGTACTTGCCGAATTTCAGGAAGAAGCGGCCGTCCTTGTTTTCGACCTCCGCGTCGATAAAGTTCATCTGCGGAGAGCCCATAAAGCCGGCCACAAATTCGTTTACCGGGTAATCGTATAGGTTCTGCGGCGTATCGACCTGCTGGATAAAGCCGTCCTTCATCACCACGATACGGTCGCCCATGGTCATGGCCTCGGTCTGATCGTGCGTTACATAAATGAAGGTGGTTCCCAGCCTTTTGTGCAGCTTGGAAATTTCGGTCCTCATCTGTGCGCGCAGCTTGGCGTCCAGATTGGAAAGCGGTTCATCCAGAAGGAAAACCTTCGGGTCGCGGACAATGGCGCGGCCAAGGGCGACACGCTGGCGCTGGCCGCCGGACAAAGCCTTCGGCTTTCTGTCGAGCAGATGGGAGATATCCAGGATCTTGGCGGCCTCTTCCACGCGGCGCTTGATTTCATCCTTCGCCACCTTGCGGATCTTCAGGCCGAAAGCCATGTTGTCGAAAACCGTCATATGGGGATAGAGCGCGTAGTTCTGGAACACCATTGCGATATCGCGGTCCTTCGGCGCAATATCGTTCGCAAGTGTCTCTCCGATATACAGCTCGCCCTTGCTGATTTCTTCCAGTCCCGCGATCATCCGCAGGGTAGTAGATTTTCCGCAGCCGGACGGACCGACCAGAATAATGAATTCCTTGTCGGCGATCTCCAGATTAAAATCCGTAACCGCGGTCACGCCTCCTTCGTAAACCTTGTAAATATGCTTTAATGTAACGTTTGCCATCATGTTCCTCCTGAATCACATACTGTTCGTTTCAACGGTTCCCACAGCGTCTCCGTTTTCATTGAGAAAAAACCAATCGGCACTTGGGGGACAACGGCCCGCTGTAAAATCAAACCGTTTCTCATTTCATGAATTCATGATAACAGATGCGACCGGCGATTAACAGCCGTTTTTTATCCAAACTTTGTGTTTTAGAATTATGGAAATCTGATAAAACACAAAAACAGATCCCGAATTTAGTGTATATTGGATAGCGAAGATTGGCTGAAAACGGCGGATCTCTCACACTTGTCCAGCTCCCGCGCGGCTCCCGGAGTTAGCTTTTCATCCAGCTTCAGCCCGCCGATCTGTACCCGCTTCAGCTTCAGCACCTCGTTGCCGCGCGCCAGAAACATCCGCTTCACCTGGTGGAACTTTCCTTCCCGGATCTGTACGCGGACAAGCGGGTGCTCGCCGGTTTCCAGAATCTCCAGCCGCGCCGGCAGGCACGTCCTGTCTTTCAGCTCCACCCCGTTTTCAAACGCGGCGATGTCCTCCGGCCCGGCCGGCCGGGCCAGAACCGCCTCATAGAGCTTGTACACATGGCTTTTCGGCGCGAGCATCCGGTGGGCGAACGCCCCGTCGTCGGTAATGATAAGCAGGCCCTCCGTGTCCCTGTCCAGCCGCCCCGCGGGGAAAAGCCCGCGCCGCCTCTGCTCCGGCGGCAGCAGATCCACCACGGTCCGCGCCCGCGTATCCCGGGAAGCGGAAAGGACACCGGCGGGCTTGTTCATCATCAGATAAAGGAACTCCCGAAAATTCAGCGGTTCCCCGTTCACCGTCACCTCGTCGGACTGCGTGTTCACCTTATAATCGGCTTTTTTTACCACGCTGCCGTTCACCGCAACAACGCCGCGGCGAATCATCACCCCGGCGTCCCTGCGGCTGCCCAGATTCTGTGAAGCCAGTATTTTGTCGAGCCGTTCCATGCTCATTCGCTCATCCTCCGTGTTTTCACTGTCCTTTTAGTTTAAACGATTCCGGTGCTCCGGTCAATGGGACTTTGTCCCGCCCGTTCAGTCCGTCGGCCAGGCGTTTGCCGGAATTTCAGAAGCGACGGCGGAAGCGTCGTTCGGGTTGGCGGAAGCCGCGTCGGGCGCCGCGGAAGCGGCACTGGGGTTCGCCGAGGCCGCGTTGGGATTCTCCGCAGGCGACTCCCCGTAATCGTTGCTGCTCTTCTCCCCGGAAAAACCGGCCATAAAGCCGTCAAGCTGGACGGTGCTCAGGTCGCCCCCGATCACCCTGTTGTCGTAAACCAGCAGAGTGGCCCGCACATCGGTTGCCTGCGGATAGTTTGTGACCGCGTAGATCCACTGCTTACAGGTTTTCCCCGCGTACGGGGTGAGGTCAAGCCCCTGTTCTTTCTGAATGTTGTTATATTGGAGATAGACGTCATCGAACTGTGCCGGAATCGCCACGTCCTTCACTTCAATCGGCTCGGTGTTTACCTGCCAGCCAAACTGCTTCAAAAAAGAAACGCGCTGGTCGTTTGAACCCGCGGTAAGGGTATACTTCTTCCCGTCAACCGAAGCAACCGGTCCGGAACGGAACAGCTTCGTCACAACGATCGCCGCGGTCACCACCAGTAAAACTGCCGCCAGCCCGATCAATATCTTTTTTCTGCCGGCTTTAAACGAAAAAATAAACATATTCCCGCCCCCTTGTATAAAGATAAATATGCGGGAGAACGGAAAAAAATGCAAAAACAGCCTCCGTTTCCGGCGGCTGTTTGCATTCGTCTGTTATTCTTGCGCTTCCGCGGCTTTCGCTTCCTCAATCACCTTCTGGGCCACCTGCGGCGGAGCCTCCTCATAACGGCAGAAAGCAAAGGTGAACGACCCTCTGCCCTGGGTTGACTGACGCACGAAGGTGGTATAATCGTGCATCTCCGCCATCGGCACCTCGGCTTCCACGACCTGCCTGCCGTTCTCCGCCGGGTTCATCCCCAGCACGCGGCCGCGGCGCTTGTTGACCTCGCCCATAACATCGCCCATGTTGGCGTCCGGCACCGTGCATTTCAGCGTGCCGATCGGCTCCAGCAGCACGGGGTTCGCAATCGGCATACCCGCTTTGTAAGCGAGGTTCGCCGCCATTTTAAAGGACATTTCGGAGGAATCCACCGGGTGGTACGAGCCGTCGTACAGTGTCGCCCTTAACCCGACCACTGGGTATCCGGCGAGCGGCCCTTTCGCAATGGACTCGCGCAGCCCCTTTTCCACCGCGGGGAAAAAGTTTTTCGGTACCGCGCCGCCCACGACGCGTTCGCCGAACTCGAGACCCTCGCTGTCACAGGGCTCAAATTCAACCCAGATATCGCCGAACTGGCCGTGTCCGCCGGTCTGCTTCTTGTACCGGCCCTGCACCTGCACCTTCTTGCGGATGGTTTCGCGGTAAGGCACGCGCGGCTTCTGCAGCGTGACCTCCACGCCGAATTTATTTCTTAACTTGGAAATGATAATATCGAGATGCTGCTCGCCCATTCCGGACAGCACCATTTGATGCGTTTCCGCGTTGGTTGTGAATTGAATGGTGGGATCTTCGTCCACCAGGCGGAAAATGCCCTGTGCGACCTTATCCTCTTCGCCCTTATTCTTCGGCACCACCGCCATGGAAAGCGTGGCGTTCGGATAAGTGATCCCTTCCAGCGTGACCTTCCTTGCCGGAGAGCAGAGCGTGTCGCCCGTGCTGACGCCCTGCAGCTTCAGGACCGCGCCGATATCGCCGGCGCCGATATAGGGAGCGTCCTCCTGCTTCTTGCCGCGCATCATGACCGTTTTGCCGATGCGCTCCACATTTCCCGTGCGCATATTGATCAGCTGGGAATCCGTCCCCACTTTCCCGGAGATCACCTTTAGGTAGGACAGCTTACCGATAAACGGGTCGGCGATGGTCTTGAACACGATCGCGGCGGCCGCGGCGTCATCATTGACCGAAAGCTCCACCGGATTGCCGTCTACATCCGAGCCGATTTCCCCGCTTTTCTCCTCCGCGGAAGGCGCCAGCCAGGTCAGGCCGTCCAAAAGCTGCTCCATTCCCCGCATCAGCAGCGCGTCCCCGCAGAACACGGGGCTGATCGCGCCGGATTTCACGCCCTTGCTGACGCCTACGATCACTTCCTCCGGCGTAAACTGCTCGCCGGAAAAATATTTTTCAAACATTTCGTCGCTGGTCTCCGCGACCGCCTCGTAAATTGCGGTGCGCAGCCCTTCCAGCCTGGTTCCCATATCCGGCATCTTTACTTCCACCGGTTTGCCGTTCTGGTAATCATAAGCCTTGTATTCCAGCATGTTGATGTATATGTTCGCCTTTCCGTCCTCAATAAACGGAACCACAACGGGGCAGACGGACGGGCCGAAGCTGGCCTTCAAATCTTCAAACACCTTGTAGAAGCGCGCGCTTTCGTCGCACAGGCCGTTGACAAAGAAAATTTTTGCAAGGCCGCGTTTGTTCGCCGCCTCCACCGCCTTTTCGGTCCCCACGGACACGCCGCTTTTGCCGGAAACGGCGACCAGAACGGAATCCGCCGCGCGGACCGCCTCGCACATGCCGCCCTCAAAATCGAAAAGGCCCGGAGCATCTATCAGATTAATTTTATGATTTTTCCATTCCAAAGGGGCCACCGCAGTCGTCACGGTGATTTTTCTCTTGATTTCTTCGGGGTCAAAGTCGCAGACGGTGCTTCCTTCGCCGACCTTGCCAAAACGGTCGGTAGCACCGGACAGATACAGCATCGCCTCCGCGATGCTGGTTTTTCCGGCGCCGCTGTGTCCCGCAATCGCAATGTTGAGAATGTTCTTTGCATGATACTGTTTCATTATAGATACTCCTTTCAGGGATTGATTGTTACAACCATACAATTGTGCAACCAAATTTACAATAATTATAGCTTGTTTTTACAATGATTACAATCCCAAATTGCTAAAATTTCCGCTTTTCACGCAATAATCCGCCCCGGAGAGCCCCTTTGCCGCCGCACACAGCCAGCGGGCGGTTTTCGGCCGCAAACGTAAAAAAGCCCGTCCGGAAACCGGACGGACCTTTTTACATGGAAACGAACTATTTATGCTTTGCCCGCGCAGCCCAGAACGGTAGTGATTTTATGCGCTACCATGTCCTTGATTGCCGTGCGTGCGGGAGCAAGGTATTGTCTCGGGTCAAAATGGCTCGGATTTTCCGCGAAATATTTGCGGACGCTCGCCGTCATGGCAAGGCGCAAATCAGAGTCCACGTTGATCTTGCAAACAGCCATTTTCGCGGCTTCGCGGAGCATTTCCTCCGGAATGCCGATGGCGTCCGGCATCTGCCCGCCGTACTGGTTAATCTGCCGTACAAACTCGGGAATGACGGAGGAAGCGCCGTGCAGCACAATCGGGAAGCCCGGCAGACGGTCGGCGACCTCCTGCAGGATATCCAGACGGAGCTTTGGCTTCTGGCCCGGCTTGAACTTATAAGCGCCGTGGCTTGTCCCGATCGCGATCGCGAGGGAATCCACTCCGGTGCGCTTGACAAAGTCCTGCACCTCGTCCGGGTCGGTGAACTGGGCCTTGTCGTCCTCCACCTTTACGTCGTCCTCCACGCCGGCCAGCTTGCCCAGCTCGGCTTCGACGGTCACGTTGTATTTGTGCGCGTATTCCGCTACCTTACGGGCTTCCTCCACGTTTTCCTCGTAGGGCTTGGAGGAACCGTCGTACATGACGGAGGTAAATCCTCCGTCAATGCAGTCCTTGCACAGCTCATAGGAAGAACCGTGGTCAAGGTGCAGGGCAATCGGAATATCGGGGTTCTCTATTACGGCTGCTTCGACAAGCTTTGTCAGATAGGTGTGGTTCGCATATTTACGCGCGCCCGCGGAAACCTGAAGAATAACCGGTGCTTTCAGTTCCTGACAGGCCTCGGTAATACCCTGAACAATTTCCATGTTGTTGACGTTGAACGCGCCGACGGCGTATCCCCCGGCATATGCTTTTTTGAACATTTCTACTGTATTGACTAATGGCATGGTAATTACCTCCCAATGTATGATAATACTATTATATCCCAAAAAAAGGAAAAGGGAAAGATTTAAATTTAACAACCCGCAAAATCCCTTCCAACCGGGTGTTCCGGCGTCAGGCATCCTTTTCAAACAGCGCCGGATTGCTGCGGCTGTAATGAAAGATGTACTGCTGGGCAATTCCGGCATAGCGGCCGAAGCTTTCCGGCTCCCTGCCGGGAAACAGCACCCGCATCGCACGCTTCATCCACACGTCCATCGGAAACGCCTCCAGACGGTGCAGCCCGTAAAGCAGAGTGCAGTCCGCCACCTTCGGCCCCACGCCGTGAATCGTCATCAGGCGTTCGCGGGCTTCGGGGAGCGGCGCGGTTTTGAGCGCTTCCAGGTCGACTTCTCCCCGCGCCACCTTGCGCGCGGCACTCAAAATATATTTCGCGCGGAACCCGCAGCGGATTTCCGCAAGCTCTTCCTCCCGCAGGCACGCAATTTTTTCGGCTTTCGGAAAGGCGAAAACGCCATCCCCGATTCTTTCGCCGAAGCCGGCGCAGAACCGTGCCACGATTCCCTTGATTCGCGGGATATTGTTGTTCTGCGAGAAGATGAAAGAACAAAGCGCCTCCCACGGCTCCTGATTCAAAATCCGCATACCGGGCGCAAATTTGGCCGCCCGAGCCAGCGCGGCGTCGCCTGCCGCCAGGTCTTCCCGGATTTTCTCGTAGTCGAGCGGCAGATCGAAATAATCCCGCCAGAAAGGGTCCCGCAGCGCCTGTTCCCGGTTTTCCTCAGAAATATTTAGAATCCTGCCGTAGGCGACGCCCGTGTAGGAACCGTCCTTCTGCCTTTCCCAGCGGAAGCACTGCCCGCAGTCCAGCGTCTGCTCCAGATCGAAGCTGTCTGTTTTCTTCCCCGTAGGCCCGTCCCTCCCTTCCAAAGCGCTTCGCGGCCCTGCTTTCGTTTCTATTGTAAAATTATTATAGCACAGTTAGGTAAAGGTTAGAATACTGATTGTTTTTAAAATTTCAAATGGCAGGTTGACATAATTATGTATACATTTCCTATTCACAACCGGGAAAGCGGGGTGGTTTCCATACTTATCAACATTTTCAACAGAGTTTTCAACAGAGAATCGCCAGTATTCCACGACGTTATGTAAACTTCTGTAAATACTGTGTGTATAAATGGCTCTGCGCCTGGAAAAAAGCGGCGCATATTCCAGTTACTCCCTGTATAAGAGTCGGAACGGGGTCAGCCCGTCCCAAATTTTTGGCGCTTCAAAACGAGATTCTACGGGAGTTTTTTGACCTTGCAAAAATTATTTTAAACACATTGCACAAAATATAAAATTTTAGTTATTAAAATTTGGCATCATTCCCGTGTGCCAAATCTGTTTTTGTTTCTCTTGAGAAAGTATAGCGCTCCGGCCTATAATCGAAGCAGAAATATTTCGGAACTATTTGTTGAAAGGCGGAGTAAAAATGAAAGAAAAAGTTCAAAGCTTCGGAAGATTCCTAAGCGGCATGGTCATGCCGAACATCGGGGCCTTCATTGCTTGGGGCCTTATCACCGCAATGTTTATCGCCACCGGCTGGACACCGAATGAAAAGCTTGCGGCGATGGTGGACCCGATGCTGAAGTATCTGCTCCCCCTCCTGATCGGCTACACGGGCGGCCGTATGGTCGGCGGACAGAGAGGCGCCGTCGTCGGCGCCATCGCCTCGATCGGGGTCATCATCGGCGCGGACATTCCGATGTTCCTCGGCGTCATGATTATGGGTCCTCTGGGCGGCTATTGCATCAAGCAGTTTGACAAAGCGATTCAGGGCAAGGTCAAAGCGGGCTTTGAAATGCTCGTCGACAACTTCTCGGCCGGCATCATCGGCGGCATCCTCGCGATTATCGCGTTCCTGCTGATCAACCCGCTGTGCGTAGCCCTGACCAACGGCATGGCTGCCGGCGTTGATTTCTTCGTAAAGGCGGGCCTGCTGCCGCTGGCGCAGATCTTCATCGAGCCCGCGAAGGTTCTGTTCCTCAACAACGCGATCAACCACGGTATTCTGACCCCGCTCGGAATTGAGCAGGCCGGCCAGACCGGAAAATCCATCTTCTTTATGCTCGAAGCAAACCCGGGCCCCGGCCTTGGGCTGCTGCTTGCATACTGCATCGCCGGAAAGGGCTCGGCAAAGAGCTCCGCTCCCGGCGCGATCATTATCCATTTTCTCGGCGGTATCCATGAAATCTATTTCCCCTATGTCATGATGAACCCGATCCTGATCCTTGCGGTCATCGCGGGCGGTATCACCGGTTCCTTTATTGAGGGAATCTTCGGCGCGGGCCTGGTCGCGGCCGCTTCCCCCGGAAGCATCATCGCTTTCCTGCTGATGACCCCGAGGGGCGGATTTCTTGGAACCATTCTCGGCGTAGCCTGCGCCGCGGCGGTCAGCTTCGCGCTTTCGTTCGTGCTTTTGAAGGCGACGGCAAAGGACGAAGACAACCTTGACGAAGCCAAAGACAAAGTAAAGGCAATGAAGGCCGGAAAATCCGGAAAGGCCGCACCCGCTCTGCGTAAAGTCAGCATCAGCAAAATCGTCTTCGCGTGCGACGCGGGCATGGGCTCCAGCGCAATGGGCGCAACCGTTCTCAGCAAAAAGCTGAGGGAAGCCGGTCTGGACATTCAGGTTCACCATTCCTCGATCGAAGACATTCCGCGCGACGTTCAGATCGTCGTCACCCATCACGAGTTAATGGAGCGCGTAAAGAAAGCCGTTCCGAACGCGCAGCTCGTAACCATTACCAACTTTATGGCGGCACCGGAGTATGACGAGCTGGTCAATCAGCTGAGCGGCCTCGCTTCGGCAATATAGCAAAGAAAACCGGGTTCAATCCGTACATAAACACGGTATACGAAGCGTACAAAAAATAGTACCATTGAGTATCAGGAGGGGTTACAAATGACTTTTACACCGCGTTTAAATCATTTGTTCCGTATTTTACTGAAAAATACGGAGCCCGTTTCTGTAAGCGAGCTTGCTTCCCTGCTGAACACCAGCAAGCGGACGCTTTTCCGCGATATGGAAAACGTCGACTCCCAGCTTCGCGCCTTTCACCTGAAAATCAACGCAAAGTCGGGGGTGGGAATCCGGCTGGAAGGAAGCGAACAGGACAGGGAAAGACTGGCCCAGGCGCTTCTCAGTGAAGAGGAACCGGAACCCACGGATAAGGAATCCAGAAGGAAACGCCTGATTCTGGAAATTCTGAAAAATCAAAGCGTACAGAAGCTTTTCTACTACTCTAATCTGTTCAAAGTCAGTGAAGGGACCGTCAGCAATGACATGGACGTCATTGCCGGCTGGTTCCGGGAAAACGATTTGGATCTGTCCCGGCGGCAGGGGTACGGTGTTGCTCTGGAAGGCACCGAGGAAGCCTACCGCCGGGCGCTTTCCCAATTTATTTATGAAAATATCGGCCGGGAGGAATACTGGGAGGCATCTTCCGGTACCAACAGGAAACCGGCTGAGCAAATAGACGTTTATCCCCTGTTAGATGCCAAAATTTTCAATCAGGTGATCTCCGCGCTGAAAACGATTCCGAGCAGGAAGCTGGAACGGTTCACGGAATCCTCCCGCTTCAGGCTGGTCATCTATCTTTCCATTGCGGTAAAAAGAATTCTCAGACAGAAAACAATCTCCATGGAACCGGAGACCGTCGAAAAACTGAAAGCGACTGAGGACTATGTGCTCGCCGACACCATCGCGGATATGCTGGAGGATTCTTTCCAGTTTAAAATTCGCGACGAGGAAAGGGCATATATCTGTATTCATATTAAAAGCGCAAAACAAAAATATATTGATAAAAATCCGGACGACGATTTCTTTATAGACCATTATGACCTGATCCGCATGATTTACCGGATGATCGAGCGGTTCGACCCGGAGATGGCTCAGGAGCTGAAAACGGATGAAGTCCTGCTGAGCGGGCTGATTGTCCACCTGGACCCCACCCTGATCCGGCTCAAGCACAACATGGCCATCCAGAACAATATGCTGGACCAGATCCGCGCCATGTATCCGGATATCTTTGAGAAAAGCAAAAATGCCGCACAGGTCATCTGGGAAAGCTACGGCTTTGCCGTACCCGACGCGGAAATAGGCTACCTTGCCACTCATTTCGGGGCGGCGGTCATCCGCCTGAAAGAGAGAAAGCTCCGGCGCAAGGTCGTCACCGTCGGCGTTGTCTGCGCAAGCGGAATCGGGATTTCCTATCTGATGTCCTCCCGTATCAAAAACACATTCAAGGCGGATGTTCTGGTAAAGACATACGCACAGGAGGATTTGGCAGAAAGAACCCCGCCGAATATCGACATTCTCGTCTCTTCCTTCCCCCTCAAGGAGGTTCCGTACCCGTATCTGCTGGTCAGCCCCCTGCCTACGGATGAGGATCTGGAAAAAATCCGGGAAGAGATCAACCGCCGCGCCTATGTGGAAACGGGTCAGCTTCCGCCTGAAACGAAGGACGGGAGCTCCTTTGGTCATCTGCATAAAACCTGGGATATGGCGGAAAGCATCCGGTCAGTGCTTTCTCAATTCGGAATTTCGTACACGGATGAGAACACCGGGTTCGAGGAGCTTGTCAATCAGGCAAGCCGGCAATTCGGCGGCGGCGACACGGACCGCAGGCTGATTTTCAACGATCTTCTCGCCAGAGAAAAAATCAGTTCGCAGATCGTTGTCAGTTATCAGTTCGCCCTGCTTCACGCTAAGACCGGCGGCGTAAGAAAACCGGTGTTTTCCGTAATCCTGCCCAACCATCCGCCCTTCCGCAGCGAATACTTAAAGGGCACTGTGCTGGCGGTCGTCATGCTCATCCCCACGGACTCCGGCGGGAAGGAAAACAGCCAGATGATGGGGAAACTCAGCAGCGCGCTGATTGAAGACGAAGATTTTCTGAACGCGCTCAAATCCGGGAACCGGGACGTTTCCTACGCAAAAATACAGGAGCTCCTGGAAAGCTACTTTGCACAGAAAATCAAAGAGCTCTACCTGTAAAACCGGTCCATTCAAAGAAGGTGGTACATACATCATGTTTTTTAAGAAAAGCACAAAAAAGCCGGAGCTTCTGATGAAGCGGAACATTATCCTGAACTGCAGCGCCGAAAACAAAGAGGAGGCCATCCGGCGCGCGGGAGAGCTGCTGGTAGAAAGCGGCTATGTCGCAAAACCCTACGTCGACGGCATGCTCGCGCGGGAGAAAAAGCTCTCCACCTGTATCGGCAACAGCATTGCCATCCCCCACGGAGAAAACGAAGTAAAAAAGGAAATCGCATTCTCCGGGCTGGTGGCCATGGTGTATCCGGACGGGATTTTGTGGGACGGCGAAACAGTCTACCTTGTGGTGGGCATTGCCGCGGTCGGAGACGAGCACCTGGAAATTCTAAGGAATATTGTTGAGAAGCTGGATACGCCGGAGAAGGTGGAAGCCCTTGTAAAAAGCGGGGACGCCGATCAGATTTACCGTTTATTCAGCGGCGATTGAATTTTGGCTTCCGGCCGCATGGGCCGGAGAAAGGAATTACTATGAAGACGAAAGCAGTCAGAATGTATGGAGCAGACGATTTGCGGCTTGAGGAATTCGAGCTGCCGGAAATAAAGGACGATGAAATACTGGTTAAGGTTGTCAGCGACAGTATCTGCATGTCCACCTATAAGCTGGTAAAGCAGGGGAAAAAGCACAAGCGCGCCCCTCAAAATATTGACACGAACCCCGTGATCGTCGGACATGAATTTGCCGGAGACATTGTAAAGGTCGGGGCAAAGTGGCAGCATGAATTCACCCCGGGCGAAAAATTCGCCCAGCAGCCCGCCCTAAATTACAAGGGAAGCCTCAATTCCCCCGGTTATTCCTACGAATTTTTCGGCGGGGACTGCACCTACTGCATCATCCCGCACGAAGTGATGGAACTGGGATGCCTGCTGCACTACCACGGCCCCAGCTACTTTGAGGCCTCTCTCGGCGAGCCGATGTCCTGTATTATCGGCGGTTTCCATTCCAACTACCATACTAATAAGCGCAATTATGACCACGCCTCCGGCGTCAAAGAAAACGGTGCGCTTCTGATCATGGGCGGCGCGGGCCCCATGGGCCTCGGCGCGGTGGAATACGCCGTCTGTCTTGAGAAAAAGCCCCGTCTGGTCGTTGTGACCGACGTCAGCGCGGACCGCATTTCGCGCGCGGAAAAGGTGGTCCCGGTTTCCAAAGCCGCCGCGCAGGGCGTAACGCTGAAATACGTCAATCCGAATCAGCTAAAAGACCAGTACGAAGGCCTGAAAGCGCTGACCGGCGGCAAGGGCTACGACGACATCCTCGTCATGGCGCCCATCCGTCCTCTGGTAGAGCTGGCGGACAGTCTGCTCGCCTTTGACGGCTGCCTCAATTTCTTTGCAGGCCCGACGGACAACAAGTTTTCCGCCAATATCAATATGTATAACACGCATTACATAAGCACCCACATCATGGGCTCCACCGGCGGCAATACCGACGACCTTGTGGAAGCGCTCGACCTGTCCGCCGCCGGAACCATCAATCCGTCGGTAATGGTCACTCATGTGGGCGGACTGGACTGTGTCGCCGACGCAACCGAAAACCTGCCCTCCATCCCCGGCGGCAAAAAGCTGATTTACACCCATATCAATCTGCCGCTGACGGCCATCGACGATTTCCGCGCTTTAGGCGAAAAGGATAAGCTGTTTAAAAAGCTGGCGGACAGCTGCGAAAAACACAGCGGCCTGTGGAACAGCGAAGCGGAGCAGATTCTGCTTGCTCATTACGGACTGAACGGCTGAAAACTGATCAGCAGGACTACGGAGGGATACACCATTGATTTATACTGTAACATTTAATCCCGCGCTCGATTATATCACGGATGTCCCGGATTTTCGCGAGGGCGAAATCAACCGGAGCAGCGGTGAAAAAATTTTGAGCGGCGGAAAGGGAATCAACGTTTCCATTGTGCTGAAAAACCTCGGGATCGACAGCACGGCGCTCGGCTTCATCGCCGGATTTACCGGGGATGAAATTGAACGGGGCGTACGGTCCTTCGGCTGTAACACCGATTTCATCCGGCTAAACAGCGGACTGTCCCGTATCAACCTGAAAATCCGCTCCAAACGTGAAACAGCGGTAAACGGCGGCGGCCCGCCCATCCCCCCGGAAAAAATCAGCGAACTGTTTTCGCAGCTCAGCTCCCTTTCCGACGGAGATATCCTCGTTCTAGCGGGCAGCATTCCTTCCTCCCTGCCGGCCGACACCTATGAGACCATCATGGAACGGCTGCAGAAAAAAAAGATCCGCATTGTGGCGGACGCCACCGGGCAGCTACTTCTGAACGTCCTGAAGTTCCGGCCGTTTCTGATCAAGCCCAACCGGGAGGAGCTCGAAGAGCTGAGCGGACGGGCGCTGAAAGGTGAAAAAGAAATCATTCTTGCCTGCGAGGATCTTCAAAGGCTTGGCGCGTGCAACATCCTTGTATCGCTGGGCGGCGACGGCGCAATCCTTGTCAGTGAAACAGGAGGCGTTTATCAGAGCGATGCCCCGCAGGGCAAGGTCGTCAACACCGTCGGCGCGGGGGATTCCATGGTAGCCGGCTTCCTTGCGGGATACCTGAAAAACAGGAGCCTTCTCGAAGCCTTCCATACCGGGATCGCCGCCGGAAGCGCCAGCGCATTTTCCGAAAACCTTGCGACCGGAAAGGAAGTTTCCGCTTTGCTTAAAACAATAAAGGGGTGAAAAAATGAAAGAGTTCCGCTATGTCATTCAGGATCAGGAAGGAATCCACGCCAGGCCTGCCGGTCTTTTGGTTCTGGAGGCACAGAAGCACGCCTCGGAAGTCACCATCAGCAAAACCGGAAAAAAGGGAAACGCAAAAAAACTGTTTTCCGTTATGAGCCTTGCGGCCAAAAAGGGCGAAGAGGTTACGGTTACGGTGGAAGGCTCCGACGAGGAGCAGACATTCAAGGATATTCAGGCCTTTTTCAGGGAAAATTTATAAGATTACAAGATTTCATGATGATACATCTCCATCTCACTCACGCACAATTTCTTCCATCCGGAGAGACCGGCGTCAAAGCTTCTGCATTGATGCCGGTCTCTTGCTCTATTCTTTTGCATCCGTAATTTTGCCGTCGCACAGAACGACCTTGCGGTCCTGTATTCTGTAGGTGCCGTCCCTGACATAGGTAAGGGTCGGCACCTGCAGATAATGCTCCCAGCCGCGCCCTGCAAGCCCGGTCTTTACAACGCCGTACCGGTTCCCCCTGGCCTCGATCACCTCGCCCCCGCCGACATAAACGCCGATATGGCCGCTCCTGTGGACCGCCAGCCCCGGGGTGTCCGGCATCGCGGAAATATCGCCCTTGACCTCAGCCGACTCGAAAAGGCCGTCCGCCGTACAGTCCGGCAGAGCGCCCTGCCGCTTTGCGGAGATTTCCCCCGTCGACTCGTCCAGCCAGCAATACGCCTTGATCAGCCCGCTGCAGTCAAAGCCCGGCCTCCCTCCAAAATTCAGGTAGATAGCGTTTACCTGCTCCCCGCTCAGCTCCGCCCGGTCCACCCCGTCAAACCGCTGCTGCTGTTTTTGCAGAAAGGGCATCCGGATCGTCTGGCCGACCGCCCCGTAAACGTAGCCGCTTTTGCAGGCCAGCGCGTTCCAGGCAAAGTTGGCAAGGCCGATATTGTTTTTCAGCCCGTCTCCGCTTTTCAGGTTTTTTTTCAGCAGAGAAACGGAATCGACGTACCCGGGCGCCAGCTCCGTACTCAGGCCGGTCATCGACTTCCTCTGCGCGCTGTCGATCGAAAGGCCGAACTCCAGCTCGATCCTTTCAAAAATCCCGTCCGTGTCCTCAACGGGTACGGGTGTATCCTTTTCCTCTCTATAGAAACATTTTACAAGACGTTCCCTCACATTTCTTTTGTCCGGGTACCGGCTGTTGTCAAACAGGGTGATGTAGACGGCATACAGCAACTGTGTGTTGATCTGTTCCCCCTGCGTGGTACGCAGAAGCACCTGTGAAACCAGAGGCTTGAAATCCTCCGACACCGTTTCCAGCGCGTATTCCCTCAGGCTTTCCTTCTGCCCGGCACAGCTTTTTACAACGGAAACGATCAGAAGCAGCACCATCAGCAGAATACCGGCGAACGCCCAAAACCGTTTTTTTATGAAAATCCGCGGAATACTAGATCTTGTTACGATCATGATTGCCGTACCTCCTGAATCTTTCCTATGCACAGGCGGGGAAAAGTATGAGCAAACCGGAAAAGTTTTGGAATCCCGCACATTGACGGGCATGTTCATATCTGCTAAAATAGAAAATGTATAGTTAATTTGAAATTCAAAGTAGGCGGAAAAACGCCGCCCTTGCCCGTATTTCGGGCGAATTTTGGAAGATTGTGCTATTTTAATGAGAATAGGGAGTAAAAATAGATGAACGAAGAAAAAAAGCAGCGCGGCGACGACATTATTGCAGGAAGAAACGCCGTGAGCGAAGCTATGCGCAGCGGGCGCAGCATCGACAGCCTTTACGTTGTCCGCGGGGCGCATACCGGGAGCCTGAGCGCACTGATTGCCAAAGCAAAGGAAAAAGGAATCGCCATTAAGGAAGCGGACGGCAAAAAGCTGGACTTCCTGTGCGGAAACGCCAACCATCAGGGTGTGGTCGCCGTGGCGGCGGTCAAGGAATACGCAACCGTCGACGATATTTTCCGGCTTGCCGCCGAAAGGAACGAGCCCCCGTTCATCATTGTGGCCGATGAACTGGAGGACCCGCACAATCTGGGCGCGGTTCTGCGGGTGGCGGAATGCGCCGGCGCGCACGGCGTCATCATTCCCAAGCGGCGCGCGGCGGGTCTGACCTACGCGGTCGGAAAGGCCAGCGCGGGCGCGGTGGAATACATCCCGGTGGCTAGGGTGACGAACATCACCGCCGCCATCGACGAGCTGAAAAAACGCGGCGTGTGGATTTACGCCGCCGATATGGACGGAGAACCCTGGTGCAGCGTGGATTATTCCGGCCCGGCCGCCGTTGTGATCGGCTCCGAGGGCGCGGGTGTCGGGCGGCTGGTAAAAGAAAAATGTGATTTTGTCATATCTTTGCCGATGAAGGGTAAAATAAATTCGCTTAATGCTTCGGTCGCCTGCGGCATCATCTGTTATGAAATTGCACGCCAGCGCAGTGGGATTAAGACAAAATAATACAGGAGCGATCAATATGGGCGACAATCAAAAAGCTCCGCGCGACAAATTTTCGTTAGACGAGATTTTAGCGGAAGCGCGCACTTTGGAAACAGGAAAACAGGAGCCTGCGCCCACCGAACAAAAGGCAAAGGCTGACCCGGGACGAAAAAAAGCGGTTGCCACGCCGGAGGAAATTGCCCGGCAGGCAAAAATCGCTCTGGACGCAAAAGTGTCCTCCCTTCCGCAGCACCCCGCCGCACCGGAACCGGAAAAGAAAAAGGGCCGCGGCAGGGGATTTTTCAAACGCCGCAAGCGCGACTTTCCGGAGCCGGAGGAGGATGGGGACATTTACTACGGTCTTCAGCTGCGGTCGCTGGAAGATTACCGCGCGGAATACGGAAAGATAGAGACCCCGGTTCCCCCTTTGGAAAAGAAAGAGGGAGATCCGGTCTTTTCCTATCTTTTCAGCGAAACCGGCGACGACGTGGTGGACGACGAGGTTGCCGAACGGTTTGAGCGCCTTCACAGCGAACGCAAAAAGCGCGTGAAAAAAATTATGAGTCAGGTCGGCCTGGATGAGGACGATATCTTTTCCCTGTACGAGGACCGGCCGGCCGGCGAAGGTCCCAAGGCGAAAGAACCGCCGCCGGAGCCGGAAGAACCCGAGGAGCCGTATGCTCCCACCGTGATTCCTCCCGCGCCGCGGCCCGTTCCCGGTTCCGCTCCCCGGCCAAAGCCGGAGATAGCGCCCGGCCCCGCGCCGGAGCCGGAAATACGCGAGCCGCACCCGGAACCGGTGTTCCAGCCATCGGCCCCGCCGATGACTCCGCAGACGCCGTTCCAGCCCGACGCCGTTCCTTCCATCCGCTGCCGGCTTTCGGAAGAGCCAGTCAAGGAGCCTGCGGCGGCGCCGGCGGTAAAGGAAGAGGTTCCGCCTCCGCCCCCCGTCAGGGAACCGGGAAAACCGGTTCCTCGGTCGGCGGAAAACGTCCGCGGCTACCGGGCGAATTTCAAAAAGCCCGTTCATGTTATCCAACTGAATAATTATGAGGAAGTTTTGTCTGAAGCGGCGGCGGGCTATCCGCCCGCTAAGCCGAAGCAGCCTCCACCGCCGATACCGATTCCCGTCGAACCGGCCGGCGGCGCGGACGTGCCGGAGGAAGACGCGGAGCAGACGGAGGATTTTTCCGACGTGGCCCCGCAGCCCATCCCTTTCCCCGAGCCCGTTCCTTCCCTTGCCATGGACCCCGAGGAAGGAGATGCGCTTGAAAGCTCTTTCCAGCCGGAGGAAGAAGCCGGAACCAAACCGGCGCAAAAGAAAAACTTCAGCGTGTTCGGAAACGAGGAAGAGGACAACGACTCTACCGACAACCTGCCCGGCGAGCCGGAGGAACTGGACGACTACCAGAGCCCGTCGGACGCTCCCTCCATCTTCCACGACCTCAGCGCCAATATCCGGACGCTGTGTCTCCGGCTGGCGGTTACGGGCATCAGCTTTGCGATTCTCCTTATTTCCGGTGTCCTGCGGGATTATTCCTCCCTGCTGCCGGAAGCGATCCGGGACTTGACGGGAGCGCAGCCGTACATAATTCTGAACCTTGTATTCCTGCTGATTGCCACCGCTTTCAGCATCACGCCCGTCCTGAACGGATTAAAGGGGCTGGTCACGTTCCAGGCAAACGCGGACAGCGGCGTCGCCGTTGCGGATATCGCCGTGCTCATCCAGAATATTTCCCTGCTGTTTTCCGTGCAGAGCCTGCAGACGGGAAATCTGCATCTGTACTCCATTCTTGTGGTGATGGCTCTGTTTTTAAACGCCGCGGGGAAGCTCAGCTTTGCCAGGCGGATCGACCGCAATTTCCATTTTGTCGCTGCGCCCGACCAAAAACAGGCCGTGCAGCTTTTTGACGACCACAACATTGCGCTGCAGATGACGAGCGGCTGCGTGATGGATGCGCCGGTCGTCGCTTATCAGACAAAGACGAATTTTTTAAAGCAGTTTCTGCGCCTTTCCTATGAGCCGGACCCAAGCGAGCAGTCCTCACAGGTAGCGGCCCCGATCGGATTCGTATCTTCTCTCATACTGTGCATTGTTACACTCATATTATTTAAGGATCTTTTCAGCGCGCTGACCGCCTTCGCGGCTGCCGCGTGCATCTGCGTCCCCTTTGTCAATATGCTCAGCGTCAACCTTCCGGTCAGCCGGGTCAGCCGGATTGCCGCCCGCTGCGGCGCAATGATCGTCGGCTATCCGGCAATCGACCGGTTCAGCGGGGTCAACGCCGTGCTGGTGGACGCGAAAGAGCTGTTCCCCAAGGGAACCGTTGTGCTAAACGCGATCAAGACCTTCGGCGGGCAGCGCATCGACGACGCCATTGTGGACGCCACCGCCCTGATGTGCGCGGTGGGCGGGCCGTTAAGCGACTTGTTCGACCAGATCATCAAGAGCCGCCGCGACATGCTTCCGAAAATCGACAACACGGTCTATGAGGACGACAAGGGCGTTACCGGGTGGGTTTCCGGGCGAAGGATTCTGGTGGGCAGCCGCAAGCTGATGGAAACCCACAGCATTGAGCCGCCCTCGCGCGATTATGAAGAAAAATACATCCGCACCGGAAAGAGAATCGTTTATCTGGCCTCCGGCGGGGAACTGGTCGCCATGTTCGTGGTCTCCTACAATTCCGACCGCCGCCGCGCAATGGAGCTAAGGCGCATGGAGGACAACGGCATCAGCCTGATCGTACGCACCTGCGATCCGAACATCACCCCGGCTCTGCTTGCGGAATGTTTCCGGCTGGACGAACACTCCGTGCGCGTACTGCCCGAGCGGCTGGGGAGCATCTATACCGAAATGACGGCTTCCCCGCAGGAGCGTTCCGAAGCGGTCATGGCCACAAAGGGCCGTCCGACCGCCATGATGCGTCTGCTGACGGCATGCGTCCGCCAGCGCAGCAACATTTCCATCGCGCTTGCACTGCAAAACGTCGCGTTAATTCTCGGCCTTCTGCTGGTCGCGTTTTTGACCTGCTACTCCGGGCTCGGCCAGCTGACCGTCACCGCGCTGATGATTTACGAGCTGTTCTGGGCGGCGGCAATCCTAATCGTGCCCCGGCTTCGCAAGCCTTGATTTTAACACGGATTGTGAGAAAGAACACATGAAGAAAGACCTTTATAAACGCATGGCGATGGTGTGCGTCGGCACCTTGATCATGGGCTTTGCCGTATCCCTTTCCGTATATGCCCGCCTGGGAACGGATCCCTGCACCTGTATGAACACCGGGCTGGCACATCTGCTCGGCATGAGCTTCGGCGTATGGCAGCTGATTATGAACAGCATCGTACTGGTTTTTACCTTTTTCTTTGCCCGCGACAAGATCGGCTTCGGTACGATCGTCAACATGATCGCCATCGGTTTTTTGGTGGATTTTTTTAACTGGCTTTTCACCTTCTTCTTGCCGTCGGAGCCGTCGCTTTTCCTCAGAATTGCCTGCATGCTTCTGGGCGTCGGCATTCTCGCTTTTACCGCCGCGCTTTACATGTATCCCGAGCTGGGCGTTTCGCCCTACGACAGCATCGGCTTCATCCTTGTCCGCTTCCTTCACGTGCAGTACCGCTGGTGCCGCGTCGGTTACGACGTTACGGCCGTCCTCCTCGGCGCCTCTTTGGGCGGCGTTGCGGGGATTGGTACCGTCATCACCGCGTTCTGCATGGGACCGCTGATTAAATTTTTCAGCGACCGGATGCCGAAATGGTTTCCCCTTGAAGGAACCCCCTTGATGAGCAAATAGAAAAGACCCGAAAAGACGTTTTCGTCTGCCCGGGTCTTTTTTCTGCTTCCATCCACAGAGAAATCGCATAGTCCGCCTCCCTTGAATCGGCTATTTCAGAAAACCGTCGATGATTTTCTGCGCTCCGGCATTGTCGTCCGACACGCACAGGATGACATATTTCCCGCTTTTCACCAGAACGGGCGATTTCAGCTTCGCCATTTCCTGCGGCTGATAATCCGTAAAACCGGCCCGCTGGTCTTCAATTCTGCTCTGCGCGGCCTCTTCCACCTTCCCGGCGGAAGCTTCGTCCTTCGCTTCAAAAGCCGCCACTTCCTCCGCCGTGGCCCCGGTGCTTTCATAAACATCGGATTTGGAAACGGTGCTTTCGTCAAGCCCGAACAGCTTGAGCGCCGTTTTGCTGTCGAGCTTTGACATTGGATCCGCAAACCGGATCGAGGATATCAGTTTTTCCGCAACCTCCCCGGTGTCCACCGATTTCGGGGTGTTCGCGGCACAACCTGCCGAAAGCAGCAGCGCGCCTGCCAGAATAACCATGATCACTCTCTTCATTTCTTCCTAATCCCTTTCCCCATTCGTGTGCGCCCTCAGGTACTCACACCATTTTTTGCAGTATTCCCTGTTCAAATGCACTCCGTCGGCCGAAGCGTCTTCGGGCAGGTTCCCTTCCGAATTGGAAACCGCCGTATTAACCGCGAGATAGCGCACCTTGCTTTTCGCGGCCATCTCTTCGATCGCTTGATTGTAGGCCTCAATTTTCTGATTGTTATACACCTTATCCGTGCCGGATTTTTTCGCCGTCACCGGAAGGATGGACTGCACATAAATCACAGCGCCCGGCTGGCTGGTTTTGATTCCTTCAATGACCTTCTGATAGTCCTGAATAAAGGTGTTGAAGCTGCTCCAGCCAAGCTCGTTTACACCCAGCATAATATAGACTTTCCCATATTTCTTTTCTTTCAGCGCCTGCATTACCGGCAATTTTTTACCGTGGATTTCAATGGACGGCTTCGTGAAAATCGTGCTGACCATCAGCCCTTTTACGGCGTAATAGGTCGCGTTGTCCAGCCCGTCATAATTTCGCAGCGCCTCCGTCCGGCTGTCCCCGATCAACAGCGCGTCGTCAAAATATCCCGCCGGAGCAACGGCCTCCCGCGGGGTGCTGCTGAGCGGTACGGCCGACGACGAAACCACCTCTGGCGGAAGGCCGGCCGCTGCCGACTCCGCCTTTGACGGGCTGCTGCCGCCCGCGGATATCTCCGGAACGGAGCTCTGCGTCCGCGTTGCCCCGTGGACCATCTGGCTGATTCCCCTGAAGGCGGCAAAGGTGCCCAGCCCGGCCAGATACAGGGCCCCGGCCAGAAAGATACAAATGGCCAATCTTCGAAAAAAACGCCTTCTTTTATATTGTTTGTACCTTGTAACCTGCATATAACTGCACCCCGCGTTTACTGACAGCCATCTGCAAAATAAAGCGACGATATTTCAAACGGTTTTTCTTATTCCCCATTAAGAAAAACCGTAATTCGATACTCTCTCTTGATTTGTTGCGCTCACTGTCGTTCTTATCATGGAACGTTCCGCCAAGAATTATTATACCCCAAAACCGGTCTTTTTGAAAGCGAAAAACAAGGGTATGACAAAACTGTCATGCCCTTGTAATCGTTGTTATCATTTGCTTTGGATTGTCACAGATGTGTAACGGTTGCTTCTTCTGAAAGATTATTTCTGTGCCTCGAAAACCGCAACCGCGCAGGCTACCGTAGCGCCGACCATCGGGTTGTTGCCCATACCGATCAAGCCCATCATTTCCACGTGCGCGGGAACGGAAGAGGAACCGGCAAACTGAGCGTCGCCGTGCATGCGGCCCATGGAATCCGTCAGTCCGTAGGAAGCGGGACCGGCGCCCATGTTGTCCGGATGCAGGGTACGGCCGGTGCCGCCGCCGCTGGCAACAGAAAAATACTTCTTTCCGTTTTCCTGCGCCCACTTTTTATAGGTGCCGGCCACCAGATGTTGGAACCGCACCGGGTTTGTCGAATTTCCGGTGATGGAAACATCAACGCCCTCGGCCTGCATGATCGCCACACCCTCGCGGACATCGTTCGCGCCGTAGCATTTCACCGCCGCGCGCTCGCCGTCGGAAAAGGCTCTCTCTTCAACAACATTCAGCTTGTCGTTAAAAAAGTCAAAATCGGTCTTTACATACGTAAAGCCGTTTACTCTTGAAATAATATACGCGGCGTCCTTGCCAAGACCGTTCAAAATAATTCGGAGCGGCTCCTTG
>UREO01000009.1 GCA_900546895.1 uncultured Oscillospiraceae bacterium | reverse complement strand
CATAGAATTGTGAATATTTCCTGCTACGGTCTCGACTCCATGCCGTATAACGGCTCTGTCATCAATCGCCTGAACTACACAAGACTGACGGTTAAAAACGGCTATTACCATGAGTTCATCCTAGGCGCCGTGTTCCCGTTCCTGAATTCGTTCTTCGCCGTGGCTTTGGCTTCCATGGGTCTTCACTAATCAAAGAAATTAAAAAAATCCCGGAAAATGAGACGAAAGGCTGCATTTGACGGGATTTTTTTAGAAAAATTTAGCGGTTAGTAGAATTGCCTTACATCAATAAAGCACAAGGAAAAATATCTGATCCGGCTATTCCGCGCTTATGGAAAGATGGACACGATAGGGCAAAGCGACGGTACGCGATAAAATACGAAAGAAGGTTGTGAACATGAAAAATTACTTTCAATTTGATCAGAAGCTGACTTTTTCCAAGGCTGTATACTACAATCTGAACCCTGTGCCGGTGAAAAAACCGTGGCGCGATGCCACCGGCGGGTTCGGCAGCTTTGTTCCTCTTCAGGGGTGGATCGAGGTGTACGATACGGAAGGCAATTGCGGGCGTACTTTCTGCTCGTCCGGCCTGCTTTCCAACGTCCTTCCCTTGGTACTGACCGGAGAGACCCGCACCTATAACGAGTGGTACGATTATCTTTATTGGAAATTCCGGAATTTCGGTTTCCAAAGCGGCCAGATTTGCGATTTGGGGCAGTTTGACCGCATCATGCTTGAGATATTGGCTGAACGGGAAGGGAAACCGCTGCACCGGTTTTTGGGTGCTGCAAAGGATTGGGCCGCGATTTATAAGGGCGGCGGCTCTCTGCTGTCGGATGACGATGATCTTGTGGCGGATATGGTCCGTTACGTTGAGGAAGGCAATAAAACCATCAAATTCAAAGTCGGAAGCGACTGGGGGAAAAATATGGACCGCGATGTGCGGCGCGTGGAATTGGTGCGAAAGGCAGTCGGTCCGGACATCCGAATCGCTGTGGATGGCAACCAGGTATGGGACGTCGAGGATGCTTTGCGTTTCGCCGACAGAATCCGTCCTTATCGTCCCGCATGGTTTGAGGAACCGGTGCATTCCCACGACATGAATGCCATCAGGGAATTTCGGGATCGGGCGGATATGAAAATCGGGTTCGGAGAATCCATGCGGAATTATTTTGCCTTTGAGACCTATGCCGAAAAGGGCGTGGACCATCTGATGCCGCTGCTGGGGCGCATGAGCGCAATGGGCGATCTGCTGAAAATCCGCGACCTGGCCCGGGAAAAAGGGCTGATGTTTTCTTCCGGCGGCACCGTCTGGCAGAACGCCTCGTTTGGCGCGCTGTATAACGAGAATGAGCCTCTGGAAAATCACGAACCGATGACACTCCCGATGGGAGAATGCTTAGAGGTGAAACCGACGGAAAAAGACGGCAGACTCTATCTGCTGCCCGATCTTCCCGGATCACCGGTGAGGATCGGCCTGAAGAAGCTGGAAGCAGACGGTACGCTGGAAAGTATGCAAATCTACCGCGCCAATAAAAATAATGTATCGTTTGCAGTCCGCGCTGCCTATTAAAGGGAGAGAAATGCATTGGCGAAACTGAATGAAATGCTGGAAGACTACGAAATTCCCAAAATGGCGAAGGTCCGGCAGCTGTTTGACCGGACGCTGTTGGAAAATCCGGAAGAAAAGCTGATTGGGTTATTGCGTGGGAAAAATCTTCCGATTCAAAAAGGCGACCGTATTGCCATAACAGGGAGCAGCCGCGGCATCGCCAAATATCAGCGCATTATGCGCACAGCCGTGGCTTATGTCAAAGAGAAGGGGGGAATCCCCTTTATCGTGCCTGCTATGGGAAGCCATGGCGGCGGCACGGCGGAAGGGCAGGAAGCGATGCTTCGGGAACTGGGAATCACAGAGGCGGCGGTGGGCGCTCCGATCATTTCCTGCATGGACGTTGTCGAGGTGGCAAGAACCGAGCTGGGGCTCCCGGTATATATCGATAAAAATGCCGTGGAAGCCGATGGGATTCTGCTGCTCAACCGTGTTAAAACCCATACCTCTATTCGGGAAAAATACCAAAGCGGCCTTATCAAAATGATGGCGATCGGCCTTGCCAAGCATAAGGGCTGCGCCATGACGCACAGCCTTGGGACGCCCTTTCTCGGTGAGAATATGGTGCGTGTCGGACTGACTGCGCTGAAGCACTTGAAAATCGTCGGCGGAATATCCGTTATTGAGAACGGATATGAACAGCTGGCGGATGTCTATGTTTCCAGGAAAGAAGAGATACCGGAAACGGAACCGGAAATCCTGAAACGCGCCATAGGGATGATTCCCCGCATTTATCTGGATAAAATCGATGCCCTGGTCGTTTTTGAACAGGGAAAAGAGATTTCCGGGACGGGTATGGACCCGGCGATTGTGGGGCGGCCCATCAACCGCCTACCCAATACCGGCCCTCATGTAGAGGTGCTCGGGGTGCTGCGCCTGACCGGCTTTTCCAGAGGAAACGCCAGCGGATGCGGCATGGCGGATTTTATCAGCCGCAGACTGCGTGACGCAATCGACGAGGAATATACGATCATCAATTCCCTGACGGGGATGAAGCCATTCCTTGCAAACATCCCCCCGACGCTCGCAACGGATAAACTGGTTTTTCAGGCCTGCGTCAAGGCGGCAGGACAAATCCGGCCCCAGGACCTGAAACTGGTCGTCATCCGCAGCACCCGGTCGCTGGAAGAAATTTGGCTCTCCAGGGCGGCGTGGGCGGTTGTATCGGAACCGGAGCGCGTGGAAAGGCTGTCCGATTTCGAGAATTTGCCCTTTGACAGCGCCGGCATGCTGCAATTATTTGAAGCTGCGATCCCATGATTCCTGTATCCTTTGGGTTTTGCTCATAGCGGTAATTGATGGAAGAGAGGAGCGAAAGAATGCAGATAGTAAAAGGGGGGACGGTTTCCGATCTGCTGAAGACCGTCCCGATACCGAAAATGTTTCATGTAAAGCAGGAGTTCCCGAAAGACCGGATTGACCCCCGGGATATTCCGCCGCTGATCAGCCGCGAATTGTCTAAGCCGGAGTTCGGTTCCAAAATCAGGCCCGGCATGCAGATCGCCATTACGGCGGGCAGCCGGGGAATACGCAATGTGAATATTATTACAAAGGCAATCGCCGATTTTGTCAAATGGAAAGGAGCGGTTCCTTTTATCGTTCCCGCCATGGGGAGCCATGGCGGAGCGAATGCGCAGGGTCAGAAGGATATGCTGGCCGGGTTCGGAATCACGGAGGAATCCATGGGCTGCGAGATCCGTTCCTCCATGGAAGTCGTAAAGCTGGGAGTCTCCGATACCGGAAGGACCGTCTACATGGACAAAAATGCATATGGTGCCGACGGTGTTATCATCTCCTGCAGGCTCAAGCCGCATAATGCCTTTCGCGGAACGGTGGAGAGCGGGCCGTGCAAGATGATGACTGTGGGGCTGGGAAAGCAGAAGGGGGCGGAAGAGGTCCACAGCAATGGAATGGACCGGATTGCGCAAAATATTCCCTCCATGGCGAAGGTAGTACTGGAAAAGGCCCCGATTTTGTTCGCGGTTCCCTGTGTGGAAAACGCCTATGACGAAACCTGCCTGATTGAAGCGATTGCCCCGGAAAATATCCTGACAAGAGAAGCAGAGCTTTTACAATTTGCTTTTTCCAATATGCCGTCCATTCTGGTCGGAAGTGCCGATGTCCTTGTGGTAGACGAAATCGGTAAGAATTACAGCGGGACAGGGACCGACCCCAATATTACAGGGACATTTTCCACTCCTTATGCGACAGGAGGGCTAAAGGTTCAGAGGACCTGCTTTTTAAGGCTGAGCGAGGTATCGCATGGCAACGCTCTGGGCGTCGGTCTGGCCAGCTGCATCACCAAAGAAATTTTTGAGCAGATTGATCCGGAGGCGATGTATCCGAACTGCATTACCAGCACGGTGCTTCGGTCCGCTATGATTCCGGTGGTGGTGGCGACAGAGAAAGAAGCAGTTTCGCTCTGCATCCGCACGTTGAATAAGGTGGACAAAAATCGTGTTCGGATGGTGAGGATTCCCAACAGCCTTCATATTTCAGAAATCATGCTTTCGGAAGAATATTATGAAAGGGTAAAGAATCACGAGTTTAAGGGCGTGGAGGCTTTAGATAAACCGGAGGTATTGGCGTTCGACGAACAGGAGAGGTTAACGACTCCTTATTTGACGGTGTAGAATCCGTGCTGTATCGCCCGGCCGGGGCTTCTTTTCTCCATTTTTGGGGGAAGGCGCGGCGGGAATTGCTTTTGGAGGAAGGAATGAAGATATATGACGCAGCCATTTGATGTGCTGATTATTGGCGCCGGCGCCGTGGGGAGCGCAGTTGCCAGAGAAATGGCGAGATATCAGTTGAAAATCGGTGTTCTGGAAAAGGAAATGGATGTTGCCTGTGGAAATTCGGGGAGAAACTCCGGGGTGCTGCATGGCGGATTTACTTATAAAACAGGTTCTCTGAAAGCGCAGTGCTGTGTGGAAGGAAACCGGGAATTTGACCGGGTGGCCAGGGAACTGGATGTTCCGTTTCGCCGTTGTGGAAAAGTGGTGGTCGGATTCAATGAAAAGGATATGGCCAGCCTGAAACGGTTTCAGGCGCGGGGAGAGGCAAACGGGGCCGTCGGGCTTGAGATCATCGACAAAAAAAGACTGCAGGAGCTGGACCCCAGCGCCGGAGGAGAATTTGCGATGTATTCCCCGAATTCCGGAATTTTGGACCCGATCGCCTATAACATCGCATTGGCTGAGAATGCAAAAGCAAACGGTGCCGATTTCTTTTTTGACCAGTGTGTGACAGGGATCGAACGCACGAACGGAATCTATGCGGTCAAAACGGAGAGGGACGTTTTCAAAACGAGATGGGTCGTGAACTGCGCCGGATTATACAGCGGGGTCATTTCAAACATGCTCGGAATCGGCGGCTATGTCATCCGCGGCTTCAAGGGGGAATACATCGTCCTGGATAAAAAAGCCGGGGCCTTTATCAATATGCCCGTTTATCCGGCTCCGAATGAGAACGGAGGATTCGCCACTCATGCGGTCCCCACTGTGGACGGCAATGTACTGATCGGACCGGATTCCTATATAACGGAGGATTTCGAGGATTTTGGCGTCACCAGTAAACATATTGAGGGGCTTATAGAAGACGGACGCAAAATGTTCCGGTACGTTAAGCGCGAATACTTTATCAGAAACTTTGCGGGGATCCGGGCAAAACGGGTCGATCCGGAAACCGGGGAGGTCCTTGACTTTGTATGCGAAGCCAGGGATGAGGCACCGAATACCGTTAATCTGGTGGGGATCGAGTCCCCGGGGCTTACGGGCGCGCTTCCGTTGGCCAGAAGAGCCGTGGCCCTGATGACGGTCAGAGAGGAACTGAAGCCGAACCCAAATTTTAACCCGGTCCGGAAAGCGGTCCGCAAATTCAGCAGAATGAGCCTGGCGGAGAAAGAAGAGCTGATTAAAAAAGACCCGAATTACGGGGAAATTGTCTGCCGCTGTGAAAATGTCACCAGGTCGGAGATTTTGGCAGCGATTCACAATCCTTTGGGCGCCTGTACTGTGGAGAGTATAAAAAACAGGACGCGGGCGACCATGGGAAGATGCCAGGGCGGCTACTGTGAGATGCGGATTACAAAAATGATTGAAGAAGAGCGGCAGAAAAAAGAAACGGAAATCCTCTATTCTCGCAAAAATTCTTATATGTTTACTGGGAAGGTGAGAAAATAATGGCTGTTCAGCAGAGAGACGTCATTATTATCGGAGGTGGTCCCGCCGGGCTTGCCGCAGCGGTCGAATTATATAAAAAAGGGATCAAGGACCTCCTGATTATAGAGCGCGAAAGAAGCTTGGGGGGGATCCTGCGCCAGTGCATCCATGACGGATTTGGACTGACCCGGTTTCAACAGACCTTAAGCGGACCGGAATATGCCCAGCGTTTTATTGATGAAGTGGAAGAGCTTGGGATTCCTTACATAACCAATGCAACCGTGATTGACATTACCTGTAATAAAACGGTGCGCGCGGTATCTCCAAAGGGAATCCTTGAGTACCGGGCCAAAGCGGTTGTTCTGACCATGGGATGCAGAGAGAGGACAAGGGGAGCCATCAGCATTCCGGGAACAAGACCGTCCGGCATCTACACGGCGGGCGTCGCCCAGTCCTATATCAATTTAAATAATAAAATGGTCGGCAAAGAAGTGGTCATTCTGGGGTCGGGGGACATCGGGATGATCATGGCCCGAAGATTGACGCTGGAGGGAGCGAAGGTAAAGGCGGTATTCGAGATTCAGCCTTATCCCAGCGGTTTGCCGAGAAACATCGAACAATGCCTGAATGATTATGGAATTCCGCTCTGTTTAAGCCATACCATTACGCAGATTAAAGGAACCTCCCGTCTGGAGGGCGTTACGGTCGCGAGGGTCGACGAACAAAGGAAGGTAATTCCGGGAACGGAAAAGGACTATTCCTGCGATACGTTGATTTTGTCGGTCGGGCTGATTCCTGAAAATGAATTGTCTCTGGCGGCGGGGATCGATCTTGACGGCCGTACCAAGGGTGCGGTGGTCGATGAAAATGGTCAGACGAATGTGAAAGGGATTTTTTCCGCAGGGAACGTGCTGCAGGTACACGATCTGGTTGACTTTGTTTCAACGGAAGCGGAAAGAATGGCGGATGCGGCGGCACGGTACGTTTCGTGCAATTCGCTGGAGGCATGCGGGCTGAATGTCAGCACGGACGGCAACATCGTCTATACGGTTCCGCAGAAAATCAGCGGAAAAAAAGATTTTGTTCTCTCCCTGCGGGTGAAAAAGCCCATGAGAAACTGCGAGATCAGAATTTCCCAGAACGGAGAGGTGAAAAAGACAGTGAAAATGAAAAAGGCATTGCCTGCAAGCATGATTCAGGTGCCGCTGCGAAAAGAAGCCTTAAGTGATCGGGCGGATTTGGAGGTGGCCGTGACATGTTAAGAGAATATACGTGCATCCTTTGCCCAAACGGCTGTGAGATCAAAGTGCAGACCGAAGATGAAAAGGTGATTTTGATCGACGGGGCCTCCTGTCCGAAAGGCGAGGAGTATGTACGGCAGGAGCTGACGGATCCGCAGCGTAACATTGCTTCTTCCGTGCTTGTTGAAAACGGGGAACTGCCGCTTGCCAGCGTCCGTCTGGACAGAATGATTCCGAAGGATAAAATATTCGACGTCATGGAGGAAATCAAAAGGGTCAAGCTCAAGGCGCCGGTGAGGGCGGGGCAGGTGGCGATTCGGAACGTGCTGGATTCAGGCAGCAGCGTGATCGTTACAAAAAATGTAAAAGCGATATAGTATGGGCTCATGATGGTTTTATTCAGCAGAATATATGGGAGGAAAAGAGAATGAAAATAACGATTAAAAACATGGAAGTATTTCCGGTCGCGGGAAGAGATTCCATGGAACTGAATCTGAGCGGAGCGCACGCGCCTTATTTTACAAGGAACGTCGTTATTCTTACGGACAGCAGCGGTGCGACGGGTGCGGGGGAAGTCCCCGGCGGAAAGAAAATCACCGATGCGCTGGAAGAGGTAAAAGAGCTGGTCATCGGTACGAATCTGGGAGAGTATAAGAATACGTTACTGAAGGTAAAGGCTAAGCTGGAAAGCAGAAACGAGGCGGACGTAAGGGGAAACCAGACTTTTGACCAGAGGACGGGCATCCATGTCCTCACGGCGATCGAGGCACCTCTGCTCGACCTTTTGGGAAAATCTCTCGGGGTACCCGTGGCCGCGCTTTTGGGGGATGGCATGGTAAGAAATAGGGTCCCTTTTCTGGGATATCTGTTCTATATAGGTGACAGGACAAAAACGGATCTGGCATACGTTTCCGAACCGGATTCGGATTGCGGCTGGTACAGGCTCCGCCATGAAGAAGCGCTTACTCCCGAATCCATTGTCGAGCTTGCAAAGGCGGCTCAGAAAAAGTATGGTTTCCGGGATTTTAAACTGAAAGGCGGCGTGCTGGAAGGGAAAGAGGAAATCAAAGCCATCCGTGCGCTGAAACAGGCTTTTCCGGAAGCCAGGATCACTCTTGACCCCAACGGGGCCTGGAGTTTAAAAGAAGCAATCGAACTTTGCAAAGACATGCACGGTATCCTGACCTATTGCGAGGACCCGTGCGGAGCGGAAGGTGTATATTCCGGACGTGAGATACTGGCTGAGTTCCGGCGCGCTACGGGTCTTCCGACGGCGACCAACATGATTGCTACGGACTGGAGGCAGGTGAGCCATTCCGTTGTGCTTCAGTCCGTTGATATCCCGCTGGCGGACCCCCATTTCTGGACGATGCAGGGTTCTGTCCGGGTGGCCCAGCTTTGCAACGATTTCGGCCTGACCTGGGGAGCGCATTCCAACAATCATTTCGATATTTCCCTTGCGATGGTCGCCCATTGCGGCGCCGCGGCCCCCGGAAAGATCAATGCGATCGATACCCATTGGATCTGGCAGGAGGGGATCGAAAGGCTTACCAAGGAGTCGTTCCAGATCGTTGACGGATGCATAGAAATTCCGGCTAAGCCCGGACTTGGCATAGAAGTCGACAGGGAACAGGTGGAAAAAGCGCATCGTGTTTACCTTGAAAATTGCCTTGGCGCGCGCGACGATGCGCTGGGAATGCAATATCTGATCCCGGGCTGGAAATACGATGCGAAAAAGCCCTGCCTGATAAGGTGAATGCATTTGACGGCCCGCGCGGCCGGTTTTGCGGCAGCCTTTTTTGAGCTGCCGGGATTCCCTGTTTATCGGTTTTCGGCTCCCTTCCATCTGACCGGAATCCCCGGTGGCTTTGTTGTGCCGCAAGAGCAATTGCTGACTTTTCTACGGTATATCCGGCATAGAAATGGAAGGAGGAACTATGTCTCAGAAAAGGGTAATAAAAATCAACGACAGAGATAATGTCGCCATTGCTATCCATGAAATTCCGGCAGGAACGGAGGCGGCGGATGGCGTTTTTGCCAATCAGAATATTCCTCAGGGACACAAAATAGCGCTGTGCGATATCCCGGAAGGAGGAGAAATCCGCCGGTACGGCGTAGTGCTGGGATATGCTTTGAGCGGCATAAAAAAGGGGGATTGGATCAATGAGCATATGCTTCAGCTTCCCGTACTGCCGGAGCTGGACGATATGGCGTTCGGAACCAATCTGGTCAGCGACCTGCCTCAAGCGCCGGTGAAAACCTTTGAGGGCTATCGGAATCCCGACGGCGGATACGCGGGTACGCGGAATCTCCTTGGCATAAGCACGACGGTTCAGTGTGTGACCGGCGTCCTTAACGTTGCCGTTAAAAGGATGAGGGAGGAACTTCTTCCAAAGTACCCGAACGTGGACGGAATTGTGCCGATCAACCATGCCTATGGCTGCGGGGTGGCAATCAATGCGCCGGAAGCCAGGGTGCCGATACGGGCGCTGCGCAATCTGGTCAGGCATCCGAACTTCGGGGGAGAAGTGATGGTGGTCGCGCTGGGCTGTGAGAAACTGACTGTGGAAATGCTTTTGGACAGCGGCGACATCAAACCGGAAAATGTCATCGTGTTGCAGGATAAATCCGGATTTCAGGCCATGATGGACGCCATTATGGAAATGGCCGAGCAAAAGCTTAAGCGACTCAACGCACGAAAGAGAGAAACGCTGCCTTTGTCCGATCTGTGCATCGGCATGCAGTGCGGGGGCAGCGATGCGTTTTCCGGCGTGACGGCAAATCCAAGCGCGGGATATGCCGCAGACCTTCTGGTCCAGGCGGGGGCGACGGTCCTGTTTTCCGAGGTGACGGAGGTAAGGGACGGCGTGCACCTGATTGCGGAGCGCTGCATTGACGACAGTGTCGGGAAAAAGCTGGCCGACGAGATGAAATGGTACGACCGGTATTTGGAAAACGGAGGAGTCGACCGTTCCGCGAACCCCACTCCCGGCAATAAAAAGGGCGGGTTATCCAATATTGTGGAAAAAGCAATGGGGTCCATTGCAAAGTCGGGGAAATCTCCGATCGTGGAGGTCCTGTCCCCTGCGGAGCGCCCGACAAAACACGGCATGATTTACGCCGCTACTCCGGCCAGCGATATTGTCTGCGGTCCCTGTCAGCTTGCGTCCGGCATCACGCTTCAGGTGTTCATGACGGGACGGGGAACTCCGTATGGTCTCGCCGCGGCGCCGGTTATCAAGGTCTGTTCCCGGAACGACCTTAAGGATATGTGGAAAGACCTGATCGATCTTTCGGCGGGGGACATTGCGGTCGGGAATGCCACGATTCCCGAAGTCGGGACGCGGCTGTTCCATATGATTGTTGATACGGCCAGCGGAACCTATAAGCCATGGGCCGAGGTTTATGGGCTGCACAATGATCTGTGCATTTTCAACCCGGCGCCAATCACCTGACGAAAGAATGAATTTGAATGCAGAAAACTCAGAAATTTTGACCATGCTTATGTTATAATAGCCTCGCGGCCGGGAGTCTTTGCGGACTTCCCAAGCGGGGCTTCGGGCGTTTCAATGAAATGTGGGAATCGGCCGGTTGAATGAAAAGTTTGGATGGAGGATATTTTGCCATGGCTAAGATAATGATGCTGTTGTCCAAAAAATATATGCAGGATCAGGCTGAAAAGGTGATCCGCGAAAACCGGTTTGATGTTGACACTATCAGAATTATTGAAACAGTGGACGCGGTTGATGAAGCCAGAAGGTGCATCGAAGAGGGAGCCAATATCATAGTGGCCAGAGGCGTGCAGGCACAGCTGATTAAAACCCATACCAATATTCCGGTCGTGGAAATTTTAATGACCGCTCAGGAGATAGGTCTTCTGGTTTTGGAAAGCAAAAGAATCATTAAAAAGGAAATTCCCTGCATCGCGATCGTCTCGCTGAAAAATATGATGAGTGATATTTCCTGCTTCGACAGGCTGTTCGGCATCAAGCTGAACTGCTATATCATCGATAGCTTTGACGAAATGGAGCAAGCCGTGGAGGATGCCATGAAAGACGGCGCGGATATCATACTGGGCGGCGATCACGTCATCCGGAGCGTGGAAAAATACCATATCCCGACTCTTTTTCTGAAATCTACGGAAGATTCCATGCGCGGCGCCCTGCAGATAGCTTCCAAAATGGCTTATGCGATCGACATTGAAAAAAGCAGCCAGGCTCAGTTTGAAACCGTGCTTGACATTGCGTTTAACGGAATACTCAAAATTGACAGTTATCGTACCATCCTGATTGTCAATCGTGTCATGGAGGAACTGCTGGGGAAATCGGAATCGGAAATCGTCGGCAAGCAGTTGGACGATGAGCTTGCTGATATCGACATCAATGCCATAGAAAGCATATTGAAGGGAGAAAGGGATAATTATTCCACTTCGATTAGGATCCGAAGAAATCCTTTACTTCTTTGTGTTGCGCCGATCCGGTGCGACCGGGTAATTACCGGCGCGATCCTTTCCTGCAGCAAAATCAAAAATGTTTCGCAATTCACGGATAAAAATATACATAATATGTATCTGTCCGGACGGATCGCACAGCTTGATTTTGGCGTTTTAAGGACGCTGGAGCCCCAATTGAGGCAAAGCATCGAGCTGGGAAAAAAATATGCGCTGTCAAAGAACCCTGTCCTCCTTCATGGGGAAGAAGGAACGGAAAAGGAGCTTTTTGCCCAGTGCATCCATAATCACAGCGCAAGGAAAAATTTTCCGTTTTTGATGGTGAATTGCAGTTCCATGGGCAACAGAGAGCAATACAGTTATCTTTTCGGAAGTACTGCCGGTTCTGACGGCGGGGAGGGGGGCGCAAGCGGCATCCTTCAAAAATGCAATTTTGGCACGGTCTATATCGGCGAAATTGAACGGCTGGATTTTGCCAGTCAGTACGGGCTTTACAGGACAATATGTTATCAGGGGCTCATGCCGGGCAATTTGAACGGTGAAAAGAGTTATGATGTCCGCATCATTGCGGGGACACATCGGGATCTTAGCCTGCTTGTAAAAAACGGGACGTTTAGAAAGGACCTGTATTACAGTCTCAATGCGCTTACACTGAATATTCCACCGATCCGCGAAAGAAAAGAAGATATTGAAAAAATGGTGAAACAGTATCTGAAGCAATTCACAGAGAAATATTCCACACATCTCACACTGACTGACGAAGCAATGGCTGTCATTCTGGAATACGGATGGGAAGGAAACCTGATTCAGCTGGAAAATTTTTGTGAAAGACTTTTTATTACGACTTACAAAAAAAATATCGATCAGGCTATGGTGACAGGTTTACTGGAGGAATTATATCCTGAAATAAAAGTATCCAACGGAGAAAAGCACGTTATCGTGTATAAATATCCGGAAGTGTCCGACATCGTAGAGCTTTTGAAAAAATGCGGCGGAAACCACAAAGCGGTCGCCAGGGAGATGGGCATCAGTACCACGACACTGTGGAGAAAGATGAAAAAATACGGAATCGCCAACAATTATGAATACGAGCCACCAAATACGGAGAGAAGGCCTTAAAACCAAATAAGCAAAAGGGGCTGTTACAAAATGAAAAACAGAATCAGGTAATAATATCGATACTTACTGGAAACTGTGGAAAAGGAAAACCCGAATATGCTTACCTGCGGGACTCCGGCAATTCCGATATATCCGTTGGTAAGCGTGGGAAAATTGGAAACGACAAGCAAGATGCGATAGTTGAATGCGATAGTCAGCAAATGTGCTCTTGCTTTTGAAGATTTGCGGGAATAAAAGATATCGAATTTATTGCGGATATCGAAAATTGTGCCATGATCCGCGTTAAACGGACAGGAATAAAAGAGTCCTATCGTAGAATATCGTTGGTCTGGCCTTTTGACTTGCTCCCCTAACAGGAAAGCCACCTAAGTCTATCCGTCCGTTCTCAGCTTTTGCTTTGCAAAGTCCGCGAATTTTCGGGCGGCCGGCGGCAATTCCGTGTAGGAGCGCATAGCGATGCCGAGTTCACGGCAGAAAAAGGGCTTCAGCGGCAGCGCCGTGATCCGCTCCGTATAATCCGTCAGGATCAGCTCGGACAGGATGCTGATTCCGAGATGATGAATGACCATGGAAATGATCGCGCGGTCGTCCATGGAGGAATATTTCATGTCCGGATGAACCTTGCAGGTTTCCAAAGCACGGTGGATATCGTAGTCCGTCCCCACTGCCGAAATGATAAACGATTTCCCCTCAAATTCCCCCATGGGAAACGCGTCGTGCGATGTGAGAGGATAATCCTTTGGCAAAACCGCCATAAGCGGGTCGCTGGCGAGCGGAATCCAGTCCAGCCCGCAGGGGCGCGGCAGGCTCAAAAACCCGAGATCGACGATATTTTCCTGAATCCACTGCAGAATGTCATCGGCTCCGCCCTCCTTTAATATAATATCAATATGCGGATACCGCTCTTTGAACTGATGCAAAAGGGGCGGAAGCCAGTGGACAGATATGCTGGCATACGTCGCGATGGTGAGCTTTCCCGCTTCCAAACCCTGAATCGCGTGGATGGTCTGTTCCAGCTTCTCGGTTTCGCAAAGAACATTGCGGATCAGCGGGAGCAAAAGCTCCGCGTTGTGCGTGGGGGTTACTCCCCGTTTGGAACGCACAAACAGGGGGAAACCGAGTTCCGCCTCCAGTCCTTTCAGAATATGGCTGACGCCGGACTGGGAATAGCCGAGGCGCTCCGCGCTTTTCGTAAAGCTCCTCGTCTCCGCGACATCCTCAAACAGCTTATATTTACTGATAACCATCCTGCACGGCAATCTCATAAAAACAGGAAATCTTCCCGGCGGCTCTCCAGATGTCCGGAATGCCTTTGCCGCGGGACTTGTTCTTATGGCGGATTGCCGAATCCACCCCCCTTTTTTTCAGTATAGGGAGAAATGACACCTGTGTCAATGTAATACATGAAAATAACTAATGGATGACATTCAAAATGGGAGCTTTACTAATCGATAAAGTGCATGTATAATACAAGATATAATCTATATCAGGTCTTTTTATCATACGTGTCAAGGGCGACAGAACGCGAAAGCGTCTGCCGCCCTTTTTGATTTTTTTTACAGGGAATGAGTGCGGTGACTGCGGAATATCGTTTTTATCTGAAACAGAATATCGGTGCCCGGTCGGAACCAGTCGTCCGGAAGGGCGACCGGGTGGAGCGCGGCGAACGGATCGCCGCAAAGCCGGAGGGCCTCGGCGCTGCCCTCCATAGCAGCGTGACCGGCACCGTCGTGCTCGTAACGGAGGATGAGATCGTCATCCGGGATACGGGAACTGACTTTTCTTCCTACAGAAGGCTTACGGGAAAAACCCCGTGGGAAAGGGTGGAGGAAGCCGGGCTAGTCGGACTGGGCGGGGCCGGGTTCCCGACCGCCGAAAAGCTGCGGAGCCGGCTCGGCGTGAACGCGACGGTCATCGTAAACGCGGTGGAATGTGAGCCGATCCTTTGCCACAATATTGCGCGGATCGAAGAAGAGGCAGGCAACCTGTTGGATGCGCTGCAGATCGTCATGGACCTGATGAAGGCCCCTAACGGGGTCGTAGCAGTCAAGCGCAGGCATACGAAGGCGGTCACCGCGCTGCGCTCCGCGGACCGCGGCGGAAAATACCGTATCGCGCCGCTGGAGGACCTGTATCCGATGGGAGAAGAAAGAGCCGTTGTCCGTGAAACCATGGGAATCCTGCTTCCCCCCGATTCACTGCCTTCTGAAGCGAACGCCGTGGTAATCAACGCGGAAACGGCGCTGCGGATCCGCGAGGCGGTCGTTCTGCAAAAGCCGATGATCGACAAGGATATTACCGTGGCCGGAAAACTCAGGAAAAATGCCGGAGTGAAGGTTTTGAGGGACGTTCCCGTTGGCAGGAGGGTTTCCGACGTGTTTGAGATGGCCGGCGGACTTGGAAGCGAATACGGCGAGCTGGTCATGGGCGGGCCGTTTACCGGAAGCCGCACAACTTTGGCGGAGGCGGTCCGCAAGACGACCGGCGGCCTGATCGCGGCGGAATGTTTTCCCAAAGGGCCGGAAAAAATCGGGCTTCTCGTGTGTGCCTGCGGCGCAAACGAAAACAGGATGCGTGAAATTGCGCGCGGTCTGGGAAGCAGCGTCTGCGGCGTAGCCTGCTGCAAGCAGGCGGTTAAGGTCAAAAATACATATAAATGTGAAAACCCGGGACATTGTCCCGGTCAGATACAAAAGGTGATGGAGCTGAAAAAGAAAGGAGCACAGGCGCTGCTGATCGGCAACTGCACGGATTGTTCCAATACCGTGATGGCCTGCGCTCCAAAGCTGAACCTGAAAGTATACCATACCACTGATCAGGCGCTGCGTGCAGTCAATCATCCGCTGGTACGCAGAATGCATCCGAATAAAAAATGGAAAGACAGGAGCGAAGCCAATGTCTATGACAACTGAAACGCTGAAAGCCAATTTGAAGGAACCGGCCATTTTCTGCTGCAGGCGCTGCAGGGGGACTGTAATCAGTGCCGCGGATCTGGAAGACCCCAGCCTGTTTGACGACATGGCCGAAGCAGGGCTGCTGACGCTGAGCGGCGATGCGCTGACCGTAGAGGAGGCCTTGGGCGCCACGCTGCTTGCGGACTGCGAAGCCCTGACCCCGATCCTTCCGTCCATGGTGGAGGGCGCGCGCAAAACCGAGAAGGCGAAAGCGGAGCGGCCCGTCCCCGCGGAGACCGGAGAGCCCACAGGCACACCATTTGCGAAAGGAGCGTCGGGTATGATGCATATCGAAATCAAAAGTCTGGAAGGGTTGTCCCTTGATTTGCCGTGGCCCGGCCTTTTCCCCTCGGAGGCTGTGACTGTCAATGTGCCGGCCGCTTTATCCGCCGCCACGCCATCCGCCGAGCAGGGGGAAGACAAAACGCTGCGGACGCTGACCAAAAAATATTTTCAGGCTGCCGACGCGGTCATCGGGGAAAGGACCTCGTTTGAAGACGGCATCCTGACGCTGGACTGGGGGCTGCTGGAGAAGGCTCTTCAGGCTGACCCGCTTGTAAAAGAGATTAAAATGGACGTCATCAAGCCCGCCGACCGCCATATTTACACCGATACGATCATGGATGTATGCCCAATCGCCGCCAAGGTGAGCGGGGCGCTCGGCGAAGGGGTCACGCATGTGATGGAGGGTGTCGTTTTCATGCTGACCGGCGTGGACGAGGACGGCACTCAGGTGCACGAATTCGGTTCTTCGGAAGGGTATCTGGATGAAAAGATGGCGTTCGGCAACCCCGGCTGCGCGGACGGGAACGATATCATTATCCGCGTGGAAACCAAAATCCAGCGCCATACCGGGATGGAACGCCGCGGGCCGCTGGCGGCGCATAAATGTGAGGATGTCATTATTCAGGCGGTGCGCGACGTGTTAAAGACGGCAAATCAGGCCCCGCTGCGCGAAGAAATCTGCCGTGACGTTAAAAAATACGGCAGGCCGCGCGTAGTTCTGGTAAAGGAAATCATGGGGCAGGGTGCAATGCACGATAATATTCTCTGCCCGAACGAGCCGTGCGGCGTGACGGGCGGACAGAAAAACGTGGATCTCGGGAACGTCCCGGTCATGCTTTCTCCCAACGAGGTGTTGGACGGCGGAATTCACGCGCTGACGTGCATCGGCCCGTCCACCAAGGAAATGACGCGCCACTATTTCCGTGAGCCGCTGGTCAGGGCGCTGGCGGCGGATGAGGAACTGAATCTTCTTGGTGTCGTCTTTGTGGGCAGCCCCCAGGTGAATGATGAAAAAACCTTTGTATCCGAACGGCTGGGCGCGTGGATGGAAGCGCTCGGGGCCGAAGGCGCCATCGTCACGACTGAAGGCTTCGGCAACAACCACATCGATTTCCTTTCCCATATCGAGCAGATCGGCAAACGGAGCATCCCCGTCGTCGGCGTTTCCTTCTGTGCCTATCAGGGCCAGCTGGTGGTCGGCAACCGGTATGCGGACGCGATGATCGAGCTCAACAAGGATCAAAAGGGCTTTGAGAACGAGGTCGCCGGCTGCTCGGAAATCTGCCCGAAAGACGCGCTGCGCGCCGTCCAGATGCTGAAAAACAAGATGATGGGCGTCGAAATCAAGCCGGCTCCTAAAAAATGGTCGCAGCAGGTCGTCGACGGAAACAATCTTCTTCTGGGCCTATAAAAACAGTCTGCGAAGAAATAGGAGGACGCCAATGCAATACGAACTGAACCCCATCCTGATGGAGGGAAAAGTGGTGGAGGTCAACGATACGGCCGTCAAGGTCGATATTCAGGGAAGGCTGGGGGTCGTCACGGTCCCGAAGCGCTGGGTCCTGACGGATTTTCCACTGCGGGCCGGCCTGAAGGTGGAATTCTATTTCAGCTATCTGCAGGTGACCGAATAAAAGCGGGCGCCGAACGCGCCTGAAACGAAATTTTGAACGGAGGCAAGCCATGAAACTGACGGTAGTAGAGGGGATGCAGTCTGAAATCTTTGTGCCGATCACGCCGATCCCGGTTTGGTCAGAGCTGAAAAAGCCGCTGAACGAATGCAGGGTGGCGTTTATCACGGCGGGCGGCATCCACCAGAAAACCCAGACACCCTACGACACTTCCGGGGATTACACCTATCGCGTGATCCCGTCCGATATCCCCACTTCCGAACTGATGGTCACCCACGGGGGATTTGACAACTCGGATATCAACAAGGATGTGAACGCCATGTTTCCGCTGGACCGCCTGCGGGAGCTGGTCGCGGAGGGCTTTATCGGAAGCCTTGCCGATGAGATGTACGGCTTTATGGGCGGCGGCGGAAACGTTGATAAATTCCGCACGGAAACCGGTCCGGAAATCGCGGCCAAACTGAAAGCGCAGGGGGTCGATATCGTGCTTTGCACCGGCGGGTGCGGCACGTGTCACCGTTCGGCAACGATCGTCACCAGATGCTGCGAGGCGGCGGGAATGTCCTGCTGCGTGATCGCGGCGCTGCCGCCCATTGCCAAGCAGCAGGGGGCTCCGCGGATCACCGCGCCGCACGTGCCGATCGGTTCCAATGCGGGCGAGCCGAACAATCCGGAGATGCAGACGGCAATTCTGAAGGACACGCTGAATTTTATTGCCCACGAGGCGGACCATTACGGCATGTGCAAGGTGCTGCCGTACGAATACAGGCATAATGTCTGACGGTCCCGGGAACGGAGTGTTTCATTTTCCGCGGCGCTGACTTTGCTCTTGATTTTATGCGTGCAGCATGTTAAAATGACTCAATATCAAAAAGGGAACGTCCTGCCCGGTGTCGGTCTTGCGGTGTTCTGTACGCTTCTGGAAATCACTTTTTCCGGGGATTCCCATCCGCCTGTGCGGCGGACGGCACCCGCGTCGTTTTCGGCATTGTCTGCTATACCCTTCTCAGCTCCGAGGCCCGGCCGGCGAATTCCCCCGACGGTTAACAGGTTCCGTTTTTTACAATTTAATATACGATCAGAGCAAAATGAATGGACAATGGTGTTTGTTTTACAACATCCTTGTCTTTTTTTTATTCATTTTTTCTGTTCCTATAAATTCAAAGTATCATCAAAGGAGGATTCAACATGAAGAAAAAACTTTTGTCCTTAATCTCCGCGGCGCTGACGTTCGCAATGACGGCGGTTATGCTGACGGGTTGCACAGGCGGCACCGAAGCTGCTTCCCAGCCGGAGAGCAGCACGGCCCCGGCAGCGTCCTCGCAGGCGGCCGGTGAAAGCGCACCATCCTTTCAGGGCGCGCTGAAAGGGGTCACGCTGGCTGTCGGCACTTCCGGCACCTACGCGCCGTTCTCCTATTTTAAAGAGGATGGAACGACTCTGCAGGGCTTCGATGTGGAATTCCTGAGTGAACTGCAGAAGCTCCTTGGATTCTCCGTCAAATCCGATAAACTGCAGGATATGGACTACGGTCCGCTGACCACCTCCGTGTCTCAGGGCCAGCTGGATGTTGTGGCGGCCGCCCTCTGCGCCACGGATGAGCGCAAAAAGACCATGAACTTCACCGATACCTATTATGACGCGGGCATCGTGGTCGTCGTGGGCGAGAACAACAACGACATCAAAAGCGTGGACGATCTGAAGGACGGAAAATATACCGTGGCCGTGCAGGCCGGCACTGTCGCCTATGAATACGCCGCCGCCAACCTGCCGGAAAAATGTCTGAAAACCTTCGATTCCCAGTCTCTCGCCTATAAAGCCGTGGAGGGCGGGCAGGCGGACGCCACTATCTACGACGCGCCCGGCACGGCCTATTCCATCAAGACCGGCGAGATCAAGCTGAAAATCGTCGGGGATGAATTCTACAACGGGCAGGCGCCTTACGCTATCGCTCTTTCTTTCAACATCTGCAAGGCGAATCCCGATATCGTCCAGAATTTTAACGACGCCATCGCTTACCTCCAGTCGAACGGAACCATCGATCAGCTGAAGGAAAAATGGTGTGAATAAGCAATGAACCGGCGCGGCCGGCCGCAGATCCGCTTTTTTACCGTCTTTTTCCGGCGGATTTCCTCCCGCTTTGCGTACAAACGGGCCTTTCGCCCTCTTGTACGCGGGCTGCGGCGGAGAAGCCCACATTGAAAGGAGGTGTTCCAATGGATTTGGAATCCGTCAAGAATATTGCTCCCATGCTGTTCCGCGGGCTGAAGCTGACAATGGAAATTTCCGTAGTCGGCATCCTGATCGGCTTTCTGATCGGATCGGTTTCCGGGTATGCCCTGCACGGACATTTCAAGGCGGGTAAGCGCATAGCCGGCGTTTATATCTGGCTGATCCGCGGCACACCGCTGGTGGTGCAGGCGCTGTATGTTTATTTTGTGGTCCCCCTGTTGATTTCCGCGGCCACGGGAACGACTTTTACTTTGGAAAGCACGACGGCGGGCATCATCGTCGTCTCCCTGAATTCCGGCGCGTTTATCTCCACCATCGTGAAGGGTGCCCTGGACGGTGTGGAAATTGGCCAGACCGAGGCGGGGAAATCCCTTGGGCTGACAAACAGGCAGATTATGTGGCATCTGATCGTCCCACCGGCGTTTCAATCCATGCTGCCCGCATTGTTCAACCAGTTTATCATTTCCGTGAAGGATACGGCCCTGTTGTCCATCATATCGGTCAATGAAATGACCAGACAGACGCAGAACTATATTGCGCGGACCTTTCAGACTGTTCCGGCCTACACGGTTTGCGCTCTGTTTTACTTAGTGTTGCTGTCCATACTCATGGTACTGCAAAAATTTATCGAAAAGAAATTCAGTTTGAAATAGGCGGGTGACGAAAATGAGCAGCCAACTTTTGCAGATCAGCCATCTATCCAAAATTTTTGGCGATCTGGTGGTTCTGAAAGATATCAACATCGAGGTTTCCGAGGGAGAGGTGGTATGCATCATCGGCCCCTCCGGCTCGGGAAAAAGTACGCTGTTAAGATGCATCAATCAGCTGGAGATTCCTACCTCCGGCGATGTTTTTTATAAAGACCAGAACATGTGCGATAAAAAGGCCGATATCCGGAAATTCCGGGAGGAGGTCGGCATGGTGTTTCAGCGCTTCAATCTGTTCCCGATGAGAACCGTTCTGGGGAACGTCATGCTGGCGCCGGTGCTGACCAAGCGCAGGAACAAGCAGGAGGCTCGCGGTAAGGCCGCACAGCTGCTGGAGCGGGTGGGACTGGAAAACAAAAAGGACGCTCTGCCGTCCACCCTCTCGGGCGGGCAGCAGCAGCGGGTAGCCATTGCGCGGGCATTGGCCATGGACCCCGTCGCGCTGCTTTTTGACGAACCGACGTCGGCTCTGGACCCGGAGCTTGTGGGCGAGGTCCTGAGCGTGATGCGTCAGCTTGCCGCGGACGGTATGACAATGGTTGTGGTCACCCACGAGATGGCGTTTGCAAAAGACGTTGCGGACCGCGTCATTTTTATGGATAACGGCTATATTGTGGAAGAAGGGACTCCGCAGGAGGTACTGGAAAGCCCGCGGGAAGAACGGACGAAGGCTTTTCTGTCCAGATTTCTGTCGTCTTAGCGGTCAGCGGCAGCGGATCGCTCTGCGGCAAAGAAAGACAGGGGTGAAAGGTTTGGAAAAATATGTAGTCACCATTACAAGAGATTTTGGAAGCCTTGGGCGTCCGATCGCCAGACGGCTATCCGAACTGCTGAACATCGAATACTACGACCGTGATATTGTGGAAGCGACCTCGGAAAAAATGGGAATGCCGGTTTCGGTGATCAGCGACGAGGAAGAGAAAGGCTCCAACTTTTTTCGGATGCTGTTTCCGCTTGGAACGGAGTCGATGGAGCGGCAGGCGCGTATCTTCCAGACGCAAAAGGACATCATTACCGGCCTGGCGGAAAAAGGCTCCTGCATTCTCGTCGGCCGCTGCGCCGACTATATTCTCTCCGAAGAAAAAAACGCAATGCACGTTTATATCTATGCGCCGTATAGGATCCGGTACGACAACTGCCTGAACACGCTGGAAATGAAACCGTACGAGGCAAAACGGATGATCGAGGCGGTGGACAGAGCGCGCGGAAATTATCATAAGCAGTATGCCAAATATGCCCCGGACGATCCTAATCACAAGGACCTGATGGTAAACAGCGGGCTGCTGGGTGTTGAGGGAACCGCGAGGCTGCTGGCGGAGGCCGTCAGGCTGAATTTCGGCGGATAAGGAACAGGAGAAATCCATATTTGCGGGAGGAACAGCATGGATATCAGGCCCAAAACAGGCAGCTACGCGCACTGCTTCAAAACCATCGATTCCCACACCGTGGGAGAAGCGACGCGGATCATTTACGAGGGGTTTCCGGAGCTGCCCGGAAGCACGATGATGGAAAAGAAAAAATATCTGGAAAAAAATTACGACCATTATCGCACGGCGCTGATGCTGGAACCAAGAGGGCACCGCGACATGTTCGGGGCGCTGATTACCGAGCCGGTGAACCCGGAAGCGGATTTGGGCGTGGTTTTCATGGACAGCGGCGGCTACCTGAATATGTGTGGCCACGGCAGCATCGGGACCGCCTCCATGGCGGTTGAAACCGGACTGGTGGCGGTGACCGAACCGTATACCGAGGTCGTGCTGGATACGCCTTCCGGTATTATTCGAGCAAAGGTGCGCGTGGAGGGCGGAAAAGCGGTGGAGGTCAGCATTTTAAACGTGCCTTCTTTTCTGTACCGGGAAAACCTGAAAGCCGAAATTCCCGGGTACGGTACGATTCCCTACGATATCTCCTTTGGAGGCTCCTTTTTTGCGCTGGTCGATGCCGAAGCCATCGGCCTGGACCTGAAGGCCAAATATATCGAGGAAATCACCGAGCTGGGAATGAAGCTTCGGAACCGGATTAATAAAGAAGTGAATATCCGGCATCCTTATCTGGATATTACCACCGTCGATCTGGTGGAATTCTATACAAGTGCCGATCACCCGCAGGCCGATCTGAAAAACTGCGTCATTTTCGGGCAGGCACAGGCCGACCGTTCTCCGTGCGGGACCGGAACGAGTGCCAAAATAGCGGCTTTATACGCAAAGGGGGAACTGGGGCTCAACCAGAAATTCGTTTACGAGAGCATGATCGGTTCGATATTTAAAGGCGAGGCCGTTCAGGAGCTGGAAATCAGCGGAATAAAGGCGATTATTCCGCAGATTACCGGCAGCGCGTATATCACCGGCATGAACCAATGGATTCTAGACGATGACGATCCGCTGGAAGACGGCTTTTTGCTGGGAAACGTAAAAAAGGCGGAGCCGGAAAGCATCCGGACCAGAATCGTCCGGGCGGCGTGGAAGCTGTTCCGGGAAAAGGGCTTCCCCGAAACCCGCACAGCCGACGTGATCGGGCTGGCCGGCGTATCCGCCGACGAATTTCACAGCGCTTTTGAAACAAAGGAGGATTTGCTGGATACGCTCGGAGATTTTTTCGATCAGAAATACGCTGAGCTGATGCTGGAAATGAACCCCCGGCTGAACCATTACGAGCAGCTGCTTTATCTGAACAGGGAGCTGTTTCGGCTGATTGAAACAGAGGTACCCTTTAACCTGGTTGTGTTTCTTTACACGCAGGATGTTGAAAAAAAGAAAAAGAGCCTGTTCAATGAGGAACGGCTCTACTTTAAGCTGATTATGCGTATTCTGCAGGAAGGACGGAAGAGCGGGGAATTTAAAAATTCGGATTCCGTGCAAAGCATGGCGGAAATATATGCCTCTCTGGAAAGAGGAATGATCTACAACTGGTGTGTGGCGGGCGGCGCTTACAGCCTGACAGGGAACAGCCAAAGCCTTTTACCCATCTATCTGAAGGAGTTTTTAAGATAAAGCTTTATAAAAACCGCAGAAATTTCATTTCCGTTTAGGAGAAACGCAGCCTTGCTGCAGCATCAACTGGAAACGCTGTAATGCGGGAAAGAAACGGTATTTTTTAACTTTAGAATAGGACCTCCGTATCAGGGCATCCCGTTGTTTAGGGATGCCCTTTTTCAAGTGCTGCCGGGGGTCCTGTTGACGATTGATAAATTTTTTTCAACTCCGAAATATGCAATGGCTGCTATTTTTTATGGAAAAACAGACAAACTATCCGTAAAGAGACCCTGTCTTATCCGAAGGGTCTCTTAAATAAGGAGGAGCTTCCATTGCAGATCGTGTTGAAAAAATTTGACTTTTATATAGATTTTCCCTTTCTGCCGGTCGTTTTGTTAATTCTGCTTTCCTTGTTCTGTTTTGTTTTGTTCCTACTGTACCGCAGACTGAACCATTTTGGCAGGAAAGTAGATTTTTCGGTTTGTTCCCCGGGAGAAGGAGAGAAACCGGGTCCGGGCGAGTGGGAAAAGCAAATGCTTAATCTGGCGGAAAGCCACAGTCAGGTCAGGCTGACCGGATATAGCTTTGTTCTGAATGATTATAATCAGGCCGCCTATAAAGAACTGAATAAAATCAGAGACAGCATCTCCG
>UREO01000008.1 GCA_900546895.1 uncultured Oscillospiraceae bacterium | reverse complement strand
GTCACCATGCACAGATAGCTTTCGTCGTCGAATTCCGGCACGCGAATCATAGAAGTGACCTTTTCATCCTGCGCAATCGGCAGCAGATTTGCAATATTCATTCCCTTGCTCGTGCGGGAGCCCTCCGGAATTTCATAGCATTTCAGACGATACACGCGGCCCAGATTGGTAAAGAACATGACATAGTCGTGGCTGTTAATGATAAACATGTCGCTCGCGACGTCCTCTTCACGCCTTGTCATGCCGCTGACGCCGCGGCCGCCCCTGCGCTGTATATGGTAAGTATCGGTTTTCTGGCGCTTGACGTAACCGAAGTTGGTCAGGGTAAGCACGCATTCCTCCTGCGGAATCAGGTCTTCAATATCGACCTCGCCGCTGACGGCCGCAATCTCCGTACGGCGTTCGTCGCTGAATTTATTCTTTACCGCGAGAGCCTCGTCCTTGACGATCCCGAGCAGACGCGTTTCGTTACTTAAAATATCTTTATAATCTTCAATTTTTGCTTCCAGAGCGGCGATTTCATCCAGCAGCTTCTGGCGCTCCAGACCGGTGAGCGCGCCGAGCGGCATCTGTACGATCGCCTGTGTTTGCGGGTCGTCCAATCCGAAGCGTTCCGTCAGGCGGGCCCTTGCCGTGGCCCTGTCCTTGGAACCGCGGATAATGGAAATCACCTCGTCGATGTTGTCGACGGCGATTTTCAAGCCTTCCAGAAGATGCGCGCGCTCTTCAGCTTTTTTGAGGTCGTACAGGGTGCGGCGTCTTACGACGCTTTCCTGGAATTGAATATATTCCTGCAGCATATCCTTGAGCGTCAGCGTTTTGGGTTCGCCGTTGACAATGGCGATCATGATAACGCCGAACGTCGTCTGCATCTGGGTATAGGAATAAAGCTGATTCAGAACAATTTGCGGGGAAGCGTCGCGCTTCACACTGACGAGCATGTGCATGCCTTCGCGGTCGGAGTGATCCTCTACGTTGGAAATCCCCTCGATGCGCTTGTCCTTGACCAACTCGGCGATGCTTTCGACCAATCTTGCCTTATTGACCTGATAGGGCAGCTCCGTGACGACGATATTAAAACGGCCGTTTTTCTCTTCTTCGATCTCCGCGCGGGCGCGCACCGTGATGCGGCCGCGGCCGGTAGCGTAGGCGGCGCGGATACCCGACCGGCCCATGATGATGCCGCCGGTAGGGAAGTCCGGCCCTTTGATGCTCTGCATCAAATCATCCAGCGAAGCTTCGGGGTTGTCAATCAGCGTACACATGCCGTCGATGACTTCGCCCATGTTGTGCGGGGGGATGTTCGTGGCCATACCGACCGCGATACCGGTCGAGCCGTTGACCAGAAGGTTTGGAAAATGGCTGGGAAGAACGATGGGTTCCTTTAGACGGTCGTCGTAGTTCGGCTGGAAATCGACGGTTTCCTTGTCGATATCCTCCAGCATTTCCACGGCAATCTTACTCATGCGGGCTTCGGTATAACGATAGGCAGCCGGGGGGTCGCCGTCCACGGAACCAAAGTTGCCGTGTCCGTCCACCAGCATATAGCGCATGGAGAAATCCTGCGCCAGACGCACCAGCGCGTCGTAGACCGAAGCGTCGCCGTGCGGATGGTAGCGGCCCAGCACGGAACCGACGGTGTCCGCGCATTTGCGGTATGCCTTTTCCGGGGACAGGCCGTTTTCAAACATGGTATATAGAATCCTTCTGTGAACCGGTTTTAACCCGTCGCGCACGTCCGGCAGCGCGCGGGACACAATGACCGACATGGAATAGGCAAGAAACGACTGTTTCATTTCCTTTTCAAGGTCGACACTGATGATTTTTTGATTTTCCTGAAATTCGTCCATTAGCGGGCACCTTCCTGCTGATATTTTTCCTGAAGCTTTGTCTCAAGAATATTGTGAATTCTGGTACATTCGCTTTCGTTCATCGCCCTTTTGGGGATAAACTTCATCTCATTGATTCCTGTGTATATGATAAAAACCCTCGCGTCCTCATACGCTTTATACAGCATCTCATAGGGAAGGACAGCCGTATACCGTTCGGTTTGAAAGGTTATGGTTTCCTCTGAAAATTCCGTGGTTTGCGCAATAAATCTTTCACTGTTCGCCGTAAAGTAGTTCAAGGCGTGCCGCCGTACGGCATACAGCACAATCGGATCGTAAAAGCATCCGATGATCACGCCGACCGCGGCCATAGCCGCATAAATAAAATCCTGATAGAAATTTCCGTAAACAAAGGCCCTTAAAAGAAACGCGGCCAGAATCAGGACGGTTCCCGTAACTTTTAAAATAATTTTTTCGCTTTTCCTTACGGCGGCTTTCGCCGCCGCGGCCTTGAAGTCGGCATAATCGAATTTTGTGGTAAGGCAGCTTACCAAAATTGGGCTTTCAGGCAAATAAATCCCTCCTTAACGCCCGCTTTTTAGATAGCGCGAAGCAAACGCGCCGGCAAGGTGTGCGGATATTTTTTCAATCTGTTCGTTCGTAAGCCCCTGTTTTTTGATAATCAGTAAGTCCCGTTCCCGCCCGCCGGTCACAATAAAGGCGGAGGGGGTCTCGATACACTTGCTGAAATCGGTCCAGTACTCCAGCATTTTTTCACAACTGCTTTGAATCACCACGCTGTCCCGAAAAATTTCAATTTTCTGTGGCAGGGCCAGCAGCCGGTTGGAGCGGTACAGCTCCGCCGCCCATTTTTGGATATCGTTCGGCTGGATAAAAAAGAACAGAAAAGCGAGTGCCAGCGCCAGAACAATTCCGCACGCGGGCCCCCAGCAGGTAAAAAATCTTGCGTGGTAAAACGGAATGAAGGAAGCGATGACAATGGCCGCGGAAAGACAGATTCCCGCCCGTACCCATTTTGTGCGGATGGGGGAAACAGTGCTCTGCGCGGTATAGTACGCCGCGGCGTATTCATCGGGGCCAATCGTCTGCTCCACCGTATCAACCGGCCCTCCCTCGTAAAACGTCGGCATCTTTTCGTCTCCTTTCCTTTTTCAGCTTTTTGGGTGCGTCCCCGCAAGAAGCATTGCCTGAACCTCCGGTAAAACGGCCGGTTCCACACAGCGCAGCGGAAGAATCACCATGTTTCGGTCGTCTATGTACAGCACGATCAGATTTTCTATCTGAACACATTCGCTGGTTCCGTCAAGCGGAATTTCCCATCTTTTGCCGGGCAGCCCCATCTCGATATGGTCGGGGTAAATTTTCATACGTATTTCCCTGCCGTCGGCCATTTTTGACGAATGCGCCCGCATGACGGCTGTCGGAAAAATTGCGACCACCAGAACCAGCAGAATACACACCACCGCCAAAGACGCGTAACGGCTGTCGCCCGTCGAGCGGAACTGCATCAGAAAGACGACCGCCATTGCAGCGCTCAGCACGACCGCGACGGCTGAAAGCCCCATTCTCGTACTGGTGTACTGGCTTTTCCAGAGAACCTTAAAGATTTCTCCGGAGGTCAGCGTGTACGTCAGCTGGATTCCCGTATTCTGTTCCTCAAATGCCAGCGCCGTTTCATCGGCAACCAGCTCCGCTTCGGAACCGTCCCATTCCACTTTGTCTTCCTCAGGTTGGTCCTCGTCGGGGGTCTGTTCCCCCCGGGGTTCAGGAGGTTTTGAGGCAGTTTCCTGTTCCTTCACAAATTGTTTCATGAGAAATTCTCCTTTTCGCTTATATGACACAAACTGTATTTTTCATACTAAAATATACAAAATGTAAAATATTTTCTGATTTTACCTGCATTTTTGAAACAATATCTGCGTAAAGTACGAAAAGCCGCAGCGTCAGACATCAAGGTTCTTTGCGTACTTTGCATTGCTTTCAATAAAGGCGCGGCGCGGCTCGACCTTGTCGCCCATCAGAATGGTAAAGGCTTCGTCCGCGGCGGCGGCGTCTTCTACTTCCACGCGCAGCATGGTGCGGGTTTCCGGGTTCATGGTCGTTTCCCAAAGCTGCTCGGCATCCATTTCACCAAGGCCTTTGTATCGCTGAATCTCGTAATTGCTGCTAAGCTCCGCCATTTTCTGGTCGCGTTCCTCGTCACTGAACGCATAATAATGATTTTTCCCCTTACTCAGTCGGAACAGCGGCGGCTGGGCAAGGTAAATATGACCTTCCTCCACAAGCGGCTTCATAAACCGGAAAAAGAAAGTCAGAAGCAGGGTGCGGATGTGCGAACCGTCGACATCGGCATCGGCCATGATGATAATTTTCCCGTAGCGAAGCTTATTCAGGTCGAATTCCTCGCCAATCCCGCAGCCGAGCGCGGTGACGACAGGCATCAGCTTTTCATTGCCGTACACTTTGTCGAGCCTTGCCTTTTCCACATTAAGCATTTTTCCCCAAAGCGGCAGAATTGCCTGATATTTGCGGTTACGTCCGCCTTTTGCGGAACCCCCGGCGGAATCACCCTCGACGATATAGATTTCCGTCTCGTCAGGGTTGCGGCTCTGGCAGTCGGCAAGCTTTCCCGGAAGCGCGGCACTTTCCAACGCGGATTTCCGGCGAACCAGATCACGGGCCTTTCTCGCGGCGTCGCGCGCGCGGGAAGCAGCCAGCGCTTTGTCAAAAATTGCCCTTGCCGTCGCCGGGTTTTCTTCCAGATAAGCAGTCATCTTATCGGTAATCAGGTTGCTGACCAGCGTGCCGATTTCGGTATTTCCGAGACGGGCCTTTGTCTGACCTTCAAACTGGGCATCCTTCATTTTCACGCTGATAATGACAGTCAGCCCTTCGCGCACATCATCGCCCGAAAGATTTTTATCATTTTCTTTCAGAATATTATATTTTCTGGCATAATCGTTCATGACACGGGTCAAGGCACGTTTGAATCCGTCCTCATGCGTACCGCCGTCGGTGGTATGAATATTATTGGCAAAGGACAGCATCAGCTCATTATAAGTATCATTATACTGCATCGCGACTTCCGCCGTTGCCGAATTATCGGGGGCAACGGAAGTAAAGTGGATAATGTCGGGATGGATGACCTCGACCGCTTTCTTTTTATTGATATATTCGACAAAGCTGCTGATACCGCCGTGGTAGCAGTAATTATCATTGACGGGGTTGCTTTCGTCGCGCAGGTCTGAAAGCGCAATATGGATGCCGGCGTTTAGAAACGCCTGCTCGCGCAGTCTCGTCTGCAGGGTTTCGTAGTCGTAGGAGGTGGTTTCCCTGAAGATTTCCGCGTCCGGCTTAAAGGTGACGAGCGTCCCGGATTTATCCGTTTCCCCGCGCACTTCCAGCTGGGTAATGGTTTTTCCGCGCTCAAAACGCTGGTAGTAAATTTTGCCTTCGTTGTAAACCTCGACTTCCAGCCATTCGGACAGTGCGTTGACGACCGACGCGCCGACGCCGTGCAGGCCACCGGCTACCTTGTAGCCGCCGCCGCCGAATTTTCCGCCCGCGTGCAGCTCGGTGAAAACGACCGTGACCGCCGGGATTCCCATCTGATGCTGGATGCCGACCGGGATTCCGCGCCCGTTGTCCAGTACGCTGATGATGTCCCCGGGCAGAATTTTAACTTCGATTCTATCGCAGAAGCCCGCGAGCGCTTCGTCGATCGCGTTGTCCACAATTTCATAAACGAGGTGATGCAGCCCGCGCGGCCCGGTGGAACCGATATACATGCCGGGGCGCTTTCTGACTGCGGCCAGACCTTCCAGTACCTGTATCTGATTTTCGTCGTATTTTTGTTTTGTTTGCGTAATTTCGCTAAACTCCAAGTTTAACCCTCCAATTATAATACGTATCGTATACTCTCGTTAAACCGAAACGTTCTGTTCAGAATCTTTTGTTTCTTCTATCGTAAATTTTCTGTGTCTGCTGCTGGGGGGACGGCTGATGCGGCCGGCCAACGGGAGGCTGTTTCCTGCGGACTGCCGGTTTTCTCAGCCTGACCAGGAAAAAACAGAGCGAATAAAATAAAAAATACGGCAGCATAATGAAAAAAATGGAAGCAAGACTCAGCATTTTTACGGAAATCATCCAAACAAGGTAAATCAGCCCGCTGAGTACGATTGCGCCGATAGCAAAAAAATGTACGGCGGGGTCGAGCTCAATATTGGAGTAGCCGCCGCACTTGGGGCATTTGTACTCGCCCTGTGTCTTGATCGACCAGGTGCGCAGCAGCGTCAGTTTATTTCCGCAGTGCGGACATCGTGCTTTTCTGAATTTTTTCATTTTTTCACCTTAAACATTTGATATCTCGTCGATAAACCTTGTCCTTTTCAGAAGGGTGGAAGAGGAAATTTGCGTGATATAAACAAGGATCCGGCTGTTTTTATCACAGCAAAGCACAAAGGATTTCGGCATTTCCATGGAAACATTGACGACCTGGCCCCTTTTCTGGGCCGAGGAAAGATAGTCTCTGGTCGATTTGGAAATGGTAGAGGTTTCCATATCGAATATGCCCACAATATCACTGACTTTAATCACCGTGTCCTGCCCGAGATGAAGATACATAAAATAAAACCTTTCTCATTTTTTTATCAGGGTGCCGCCATCCATTTCAAACAGGGAGCCCTCCCGGAGCTGTTGAATTGCGCCGGGCTCACAGCAGGTTATAAAAACCTGACAGCGATCCAAATGATTGAGTAAATAATCCTGCCTGCCGGAGTCCAGTTCGCTCATTACGTCGTCGAGCAGAACGATGGGTCTTTCTCCGGTCTGGCGGTAAAGCATCTCGGCCTCCGCAAGCTTTAGGGCAAGGACGGCGGAACGTTTCTGGCCCTGTGAGCCGAACGTCCGCGCGGAGCGGAGGTCTATGGCAATTTCAATATCGTCGCGGTGCGGGCCGACGCTGGTATGTCCCAGCGCCACATCCTCCCGGCGGGCCGCTTTCAGCGCCTTTTTCAGGTCTTCGGCGCTTTTTTGATAGGTTAAATCAATGATTTCGGTATGTTGGGAAATGCCGGCGTAAATCTCTTTGACCGGTTCCTTGATTTTACGGATATAATCCATTCTGCCGAGCACGATCGCTTCGCCGTAGGAAGCAAGCTTTTCATCCCAGATTTCGAGCGTATCCATCAGCTCGGCATGGCGGGGGATATCTTTTAAAAGGGTGTTGCGCTGGATCAGCGTGTGGTGATACCGCGAAAGAAGCGCGGCGTACCCGGGTTTGATCTGGCAGAGGGCGGCATCCATAAAGTCGCGGCGCTGAGAGGGGCCTTCGCGCACAAGCGCGATATGCTCCGGGGAAAAAATCACGGAAAAAAACTTTCCGACCAGCCCGGAAGCGTTTTTTTGGGGAATCCCGTTCAAAACGGCGTTTCTGCGCCCGTTTTCAATCGTAATTTCCGCTGTCTGTTCGCGCTCCCCGCTGAAAAATTCCAGACTAAGCTTTGCGCCGGCTTCTCCCTGCAGAATCAGGTCGGCGTCCTTTGTTCCCCGAAAGGAACGGCCGCCCGTAAAAAGCCAGACCGCTTCCAGCAAATTGGTCTTTCCCTGTGCATTTTTCCCATATATTATATTGATCCCATTCTGCGGAATTATCACGCAGTGCCGGATATTTCTGTAATTTTCAGCCTCCAGGTGCTGGATAATCACCCGTTACACACCTCATATGTCACATCGTTGTATTCGGCCTTGTCGCCGTTTCTCATTTTTTTGCCGCGCATGGTGCAGATTTCTCCGTTGACCTTCACTTCGCCGGACTGCACGACAAATTTTGCCCGGCCGCCGGTGTCCACCGCACCGCCAAGCTTTAAAAGGGCGTCCAGCCGGATAAACTCGGTATCAATGACGATTTTTTCTGTCTTCATTCCTACGCCTCGCTTTTCAAACGGACCGGCAGCACCAGAAAAAGAAAGGAATCCCCCTCGCGCGGAAGAATTTTCATCGGGCTTAAAGCGCCGTTGAGCTGTATTTTTACTTCGTCGCCCTCCGTATTGCGCAGAGCGTCGAGCAGATAGCGGTTGTTAAAACCCATTTCCACGCCCGCGCCGTCGATTTTTGCGGAAAGCTGATCGTTGGCGTGACCGATGGAAGTTGAGCAGGAAACCTTGATTTCCCCGTCCTCGAACACGCAGCGTACCGGGCTTTTTAGCCTGTCGGTAATCAAAAGGGAAACACGCTCCACGCTGTCGATGAACGAACGGGTGGGAACGAGGATTTCCGTTGAGCTCGCGCCGGGAATGGCGGCCTTATAATCGAGAAATTCCCCCTCGAGAAGGCGGGAAATTACGCAGTAGTTTCCGATTTGGAACAGAATGTGACGCCGGCCAATCTGGATTTCCAGCTCGGTGTCGTCGTCGCCCAGAAGCTTGAGTACTTCCCCGAGTGTTTTGCCCGGGACGACAAAGCTGGTTTCCTCGCCGCAGGCGGCAGTTTCTTCTCTTAAAGCAAGACGGTAGCCGTCCACGGAGATCAGGCGGATTTTATTTTTGCTAAGTTCAAACAGGGTACCGGTGTGGATCGGTTTCGCGTCGCTTTCCGCGACGGCGAAAATCGTCTGCCGGATCATGCTTTTCAGGATGCAGCCGGCAATCCTGATTGAGGTTTCCCCTGTAATAGCCGGAAGCTCGGGGTATTCCTCCGCGGGGATTCCCACAATGGAGAAATCCGCCGGGCCGCTTTTGATGGAAGTAATTTTTTTCTCGTCGGTGGCAAGATAAACGGTATCCGCCGGTAACCGGCGGACAATATCGCCGAACAGTCGTGCGCTCAGGACAATGCTTCCCGGTTCTTCCACCTGGGCCTCTATTTTTGTGGTCATTCCCAATTCAAGGTCGTATCCGCACAGTGTAATTTCATTTTCGCCTGTTTTGAGCAGGATTCCTTCCAAAGCGGGAACGGATGATTTTGTGGACACGGCGCGCTGAACATTCAACACAGCTTCGTTCAGCTGCTGCCGCTGGCAGGTTATTTTCATAAACTCACCTTCTGCTTCCTTTTATAATAGATAGTATAGATTTAATTTAGTAAAAGTAGTAGGCGGCGCGGAAAAGTTGAAAGATTTTGGAAAGACAGGCGCGGCTTGTTTTTTTTGCTGGTCTCCGTGCGGAATTTCCTTGTTAATGTTTTGTTAACTTTTCGTATAAAATTAAAGTATTTAACCGTATGTTGAAAACTCTGTGGGGAATGTTGAAAACAAGTTAAATAATCCGGAAGGTTTAAAAAACCGTTTCATACGTAGATTAACCGAAATTGTTGAAATGTCAACTTTCTTTCCACTTTTCAGCGGTCGCGGATATTTTTAATGATATCTTCGACGGTCGCCTTTGTTTTCGGGTCGCGCTTGATTCCCTTTTCGACCTGCTGGATGGCGTATACGACGGTGGAGTGGTCGCGTCCGCCGAATTCCTCGCCGATGGAGGTCATCGGGAGCTGGGTAATTTCCCTTACTATATAAATCGCCATCTGCCGTGCGCTCGAAATATTTGCGGAACGCTTGGAGGAACGGATATCCTCGCTGGTCGTACCGAACGTGCGCGCAACCTCATCAATAATTTTTTCTATGGTAAAGGGGGTTGGCTGGTCGTTGTTAATGATATCGCTGATTGCTGCCTGTGCCGTGGTGATACTGGGGTCCTCTCCGGCAAGCAGGTAATAGGCTTTCATTTTTTTTACCGCGCCCTCCAGCTGGCGGATGTTGTTTTTCAGCCGGTTGGCGATGTATTCCGCAACGTTGTCGGGAAGATCAATTTCCAGCAGCTCCGCTTTTCTTTTAATAATGGCGATGCGCGTTTCAAAATCCGGCGGCTGTATATCCGCGGTCAGCCCCCACTCAAATCGGGTGAGCAGCCGCTCCTCCAGAGTGGCGATATCCTTCGGCGGACGGTCGGAAGTCAGTACGATCTGTTTTTTTGCCTCATATAACGTGTTGAAGGTATGGAAAAATTCCTCCTGAGTGGAATCTTTTCCGGCAATAAACTGAATATCGTCCACCAGAAACACATCCGCTTTCCGGTAACGGTTGTGAAACTCCGCGGTGGTGCCGCGGCGGATCGCTTCGATCAGCTCGTTAGTAAATTCGTCGCCTTTTATGTAAATGATGTTCATTTCCGGATGGGTCCGGCTGATCTCGTTACAGATCGCGTATAGAAGATGGGTTTTTCCCAATCCTGAATTTCCGTAAATAAACAGGGGATTATAAAGGGTTGCAGGCTTGTTTGCCACCGCCATAGAGGCGGCGTGCGCAAATTTATTGGAAGAACCGACGATATAGGTGTCAAAGGTGAATTCATAGTCGTCATTGATGGCGGGCGTTTCGACGTTCTGTTTTTCGACCCCCGTTTCTTCCGGAGTACAGACGCGAATCTGGATTTTTTGACCGAAAATCTGAGTGAATGCTTCATCAAGCATATCCATATAATAATGTTTGATCGTCTGCCGGTGAAGTTCGTTCGGAACTTTAATGACCGCAACTCCCTGTGCAAAGTCAAGATTGACCGGTTCTATGCGCTTGATCCATGTGGAATAGGCAATATCGGTGATCTTGCTTTTGCAATAATCGCAGACCAGATTCCAGACCTCGGTGAAGGATTCCATTCTTTAAACCTCATTCTAACAATATTTATACTCATAGGCATAACATAAATTATATTACCACAAAATACAATTTATTTCAAATTTCAGTTGTCGGAGAAAATACAGTATATTGTATTGCGCGCGTGTAAACCACATAGATCATAAAAATTTTTTAAATGACGCGCTTTCACTTTTCTTTTACAGGGAAATGTGGTATATTAATTGATATAGCTTGACGAATTCATCAATCAGCCTGTATGCCCGTAAATTCCAATATTTTTTGGAGGACAAAATTCAGGTTGACAGGCTGCGCATATTTAATATATAATGCTATATTGCAAGGTTTGTACCCCGAAAGGAGGTTTTTTCATGCTGAGAACTTATCAACCAAAGAAGCTCCACAGAAAAAAGGAGCACGGTTTCAGAAAAAGAATGTCCACAAGCAACGGCCGTAAGGTTTTGGCCCGCCGCAGAGCAAAGGGCAGAGCACGTTTGAGCTACTAAGCAAAAGGGCCACGGTGAGTGGCCTTTCTTTTTAGCTTCGCTGTTTCACGGAACAAATTAGAATTGTGGTGCGATTTTAAGTATGGATTTATTGATTCCCATAACAGAAAACAGGGATTTTCGCAGGATTTATGCAAGGGGAAAATCGTATGTCAGCCCTGTGGTTATTACCTATGTTACGAAAAATCGCAGCAAGAATGTCCGGGTAGGGATCACCACCAGCAAGAAAATCGGCAACGCCGTGAAACGAAACCGTTCCCGCCGGGTGATTCGCGAGGCCTTCCGGGCCCTTGCGCCCAAAATTGCTCCGGGATATGATTTTATTTTTGTAGCCAGGGGTAAAACGCCTTTTGTAAAAAGCACGGAAGTTCGCCGTATGCTGCAGCAGCAGCTGAAAAACGCGGGGGTCCTGAAATGAAACGCCCGCTTATTTTTCTTATCAGGTTTTACCAGAAAGCCATTTCCCCCTATAAAAAACCGTGCTGCAAATACTATCCCACTTGTTCGAATTACGCGATCGAAGCGATTGAGCGCTTTGGCGCTTTTAAGGGATTCTGGCTTGCATTTTTTCGGATACTGCGCTGTAACCCGTTCAGCCGCGGCGGATACGATCCCGTGCCGGAAAAACGGGACAAGCGATAACCACTATAGAGGAGTATTGCCCATATGATGGAGATTTTTAATTTTTTCGGAAACATTCTCGGCTATCTGCTTTGGTTTTTTTATACGTTGATTCAGAATTACGGCGTGGCAATTATTTTGTTTACACTCGTATTGAAAATAGTTATGTTCCCGTTTTCCATCAATCAGCAAAAATCGATGGCCGCGAACAGCAAAATGGCCGTCAAACAAAAGGAACTGCAGAAAAAATATGGGAACGACAAGGTAAAGCTTCAGGAAGAAACACAGAAGCTTTATGAAAAAGAGGGAATTAATCCGGCGAGCGGATGTTTGACTTCCTTTATTCCTTTCCCGATCATGATCGGACTGTTTTATACCGTACAGAATCCGCTTGCAAACGCCCTCCACCTTTCCGCGGAAGGAATCGCAAAGGCCGTTGAAATGCTTAAGCAGATTCCCGGTCTGGGCGCAAGCTTTTCCGCCCAGTACGCACAGATTGAAATCGTCAAGCATTTTGCGCAGTTGAAACCCCAGCTGACCATGTTCAGCGCGGCGGAGCTTGCAAAAATAGAATCCTTCAGCCACGGTTTCCAGTTTATGGGTCTGAATCTTCTTGACACGCCGAGCGACGGCGCGAATATATTCGGCACCCTGTTCCGTTCCAACCTGTGGGTGATTCCCGTATTGTGTTTGGTGACCTCTTTGCTTACTCAGTACTTTATGATGAAAATGCAACCGGGAATGCAGCAGCAGGGCTGCATGAAGGGAATGCTTTATTTGATGCCGCTGTTCAGCGCATGGCTTGCCTGCACAATGCCCGCAGCGGTCGGTTTTTATTGGATTGTTTCGACGATATTCGGTTTCTTGCAAACCATTATTCTGAATATCTGGTACAGCCCGGCGGATCTGAATGCGAAAGCGGAAGCGCAGAGGGTTGCCCTTCTGGAAGAAAACGAGTCGAAGAGAAAGCCTGTTTCCGGCGCTTTCTACAGAAATCAGGAAAACCCGCAGCCGCAAAAGAGGACGACAGCAAAATCGGGAGCTTCCAAAACGAAAACAAAAGGTGGAAAAGCAAATTCGGATGACTATTTAGGAATGAAAAAATAAGGCAACCGGGGAGGGAATACCGTGATAAAAGAAGCGATTGCAACCGGTGAAACCGTTGAGCTGGCAAAAGAAGCTGCATGCAGGGAGCTCGGCGTTGAATCCTATGAAGCGGAATTTGAAATTTTGGAAATGCCGACGAAAAAGACCTTCGGCCTTTTCGGCGGAAACCCTGCGAAGGTAAGAGTCTTTATCAAAGACGATCCGGCAGAGGCCGCCGCGAAGTATCTGAAAGGGATCCTTGACAAAATGGGCCTTTCTACGGTGGATATTCAGATCAAAGAGGAAGAGAACGGCGCGCAGCTTTCCCTTTCCGGCGATGATATCGGCTTTATCATCGGTCACCGCGGGGAAACGCTGGACGCGCTTCAGTACTTGACCGGCCTTGTCGCCAACCACATTGATAATTCCTATTACAGAATTACCATTGATATTGGAAATTACCGGGAGAAACGTAAAGAAACGCTGGAGATCCTTGGAAAGAAGATTGCGGCAAAATCAGTTAAGACCGGGCGTAATTCTTCCCTGGAACCTATGAATCCATATGAACGCAGAATCATCCATACCGCTGTCCAGACAGTAGAAGGCGCAAAATCCTGGTCCGAAGGCGAAGATTTGTCCCGTCATGTTGTGATTGGACCGGAAGCCGGCGAACGTCCGGTTCCCCGCAGAAATAATTACGGCAAGGGACGCCGCCCGTACAATGACAAACCGCGCGGCGGCGGGTATAACAACAGACAGCAAAGGTCCGCGCCGAACGCCGGCCCCGGATCAAACGCCGGCCCCGGACCGAGCGTCGGTTCCGTGCCTGCCCGCCGGCCGGTGCAGAAGGCAGAGCCGAAGAATGAAGGCAAGGCTCAGCTTTATGGCCGCATTGACGTCAAGAAATAATCTTATAACGAAGCACTGAGGGCGGTTCAATTGAATCGCCCTTTTGTTTTATATGGAGCGTGGATTGAAACGAGAAATTACCCTATCGCTCCCGTGTGAAACCCAAAATTTGAATTGATCTTATGAGGAAACAAGAATGAAAAACGAAAACGGATATGCTCCGTCAACAAAAACGATCGCGGCGATTTCCACGCCGCAGGCGCCGGGGGGAATTGGGATTGTGCGCCTTTCCGGATCGCGTGCAAAAGAGATTGCAGGAAGGGTGTTCACCTCCCGGCACGGAAAAACACTGGAGGATGTGAAAGGGTATACCGCCCTTTACGGCAGGGTACATGACGGCGAGACGGATATCGACGAAGCAATCGCCTTGAATTTTACCGCGCCCGCCAGCTTTACCGGCGAAGATGTGGTGGAGCTTTCCTGCCACGGGGGGCTGTATATTATGCGCCGTGTTCTGAAAGCGGTGTTTGCTGCGGGTGCGGTTCCGGCTGGACCGGGAGAATTTACGCGCCGGGCTTTCCTGAACGGAAAAATCGGGCTGACCGAAGCAGAGTCCGTCATGCAGATCATTTGCGCGCAGGGGGAACAGGCCGCAAAGACCGCGCTTGCCGGTCATGACGGCGTGTTGGAAAAGAAAATTATTAAAATACGCGGGATGCTGATCGAGGCTGCCGCGCATTTATCCGCTTGGGCGGATTATCCGGAGGACGATATTCCACAGATAAACCCGGAGAAGCTGCAGACCACCCTCCTGACTGTAAAATCGGAAATCGAGCATCTTCTGCGTCAGTTCGACGCCGGACGGGCCATCCGCGAAGGGGTCGCGACGGTAATCGCTGGGCGCCCGAATGTGGGAAAATCCACCTTGATGAATCTGCTCGCCGGGTGCGAGCGCAGCATCGTCACCGAATACGCCGGAACAACCCGAGATATCGTCGAGGATACGGTGATTCTTGGCGACGTTCCGCTCCGTTTGTCCGACACCGCCGGAATCCGCTTGACCGACGACCCCGTGGAAAAAATCGGTGTTGACCGCGCGCGCGGCAAGCTGAGGGAAGCGCAGCTGGTTCTGGCGGTTTTCGACTCTTCTCAGGAGCTGAACGACGAGGACCATGAGCTGATTTCCGCAATCCGGGAATCCGCTGCGATTGCGGTTATTAATAAAAGCGATTTGCCTACAAAAATAGACGTACAGTATATTAGAAAATATTTTAAACAAATAGTATATATTTCTGCGCTTTCAGGCGAAGGATTGCACGAACTGAAGGACGCGGTGGCGGAAGTGCTGCGTACTTCGGAGCTGAACCCCGCGGATGGAATTCTGTTTACGGAACGCCAGCGCGACGCCGCCCGCCGGGCCGGAGACTGTGTAAAGGAAGCGTTGACGGCTGTAGAAAGCGGAATAACTCTGGATGCCGTGACGGTATCAATCGAAGGGGCGGTTTCCGCGCTTTTGGAGCTGACCGGCGAACGCGCGGCGGAAGCGGTTGTTGATTCCGTCTTTTCTCATTTTTGTGTAGGAAAGTAAACAAATCATATTGGAGGAATACCTTTGAAATACGATGCCGGTAATTATGATGTTGTGGTGATCGGTGCCGGACATGCCGGAATCGAGGCCGCGCTCGCATCAGCGCGCCTCGGCTGCAGCACCTGCATTTTTACAATCAATATGGACGCCGTGGGAAATTGTCCTTGCAATCCGTCCATCGGCGGAACGGCAAAGGGCCATCTGGTCCGGGAAATCGACGCGCTGGGCGGAGAAATGGGGAAAACTGCGGACGAAGCCATGCTGCAGAGCAGAATGCTCAATTTGGGCAAAGGTCCCGCTGTCCATTCTCTGCGCGCTCAGATCGACCGCCGGGAATACGGCAAGATCATGAAGCGGAAGCTGGAGACACAACCGAACCTACAGCTAAAGCAGGCGGAAATCGTGGACCTGGAGCAGGGGCCGGACGGCCTGTGGCTGGTCACGACCCGGATGGAGGCGGTCTACCGCACGAAATCGGTAGTGATCGCCACCGGTACTTATCTTGGCGGGAAAATCTATGTGGGCGACGTTTCCTATGAAGGCGGGCCGGACGGAATGTTCCCTTCGGCGTTTCTTGGCGCGGCGCTGAAAAAAATCGGTCTGCGCCTTCGCCGCTTCAAAACCGGCACCCCCGCGCGCGTGCTGAAATCCAGCATCGACTTTACCGGTCTTGAGGTACAGGAAGGCGACGAACCCGTCGTTCCGTTTTCCTACGATACTCTGACTCCGCTGAAAAACCGCGCGGTCTGTCATATCTCCTGGACAAACGATAGCACCAAGCAGGTGATTCTTGAAAATATTGGGCGTTCCCCCATGTACAGTGGTAAAATTGAGGGAGTGGGTCCCCGGTACTGCCCGAGCTTTGAGGATAAAATCATGCGCTTCCCGGATAAGAAGCGGCATCAGCTTTTTATTGAACCCTGTGGGATGGATACCGAGGAAATGTATTTGCAGGGAATGAGTTCTTCTCTGCCGGAGGAAGTGCAGATCGCTTTTTACCGCACAATCAAGGGATTGGAGCATGTGGAAATCATGCGCTGCGCCTACGCGATTGAGTACGACTGCGTCGACCCGCTTCAAATGGAAGCGACGCTGGAATTTCAAGAATTCCCCGGGCTTTACGGCGCAGGACAGTTTAACGGCAGCTCCGGTTACGAAGAGGCTGCCGCGCAGGGACTGGTTGCCGGAATCAACGCTGCGTTAAAGGTAACGGGAAAGGAGCCGATGATCCTTGACCGTGCGGGGTCCTATATTGGAACCTTGGTGGACGATTTGATTACCAAAGGAGTCAGCGATCCCTACCGTATGATGACGTCGCGGAGTGAATACCGGCTGGTGCTTCGTCAGGATAACGCCGACGAACGTATGACGCCGATCGGTAGAAAAATAGGGTTGATTTCCGATGAGCGTTGGGAACGGTTTCAGCAGAAGCAAAAGCGGAAGGAGCAGGAACTTCTGCGCGCGGAAAAGACCGTTCTGCCACCGTCCGAGGCTCTGAATCAGCTGCTTGTTTCACATGAAACATCGCCGGTGATCACCGGGGTGCGCCTTGCGGAGCTGATTCGCCGTCCGCAACTGAATTATGAGATTTTAAAGGAAGTCGACAAGGACCGTCCCGATCTGCCCGCAGCGGTTTTTGAAAACGTGGAAATTGAAATCAAATATGAGGGTTATATTAAGCGGCAGAAGGCGGATATCGCGGAAATGCGCCGTCTGGAAGAACGCCGTTTGCCCGCTAAGATCAATTATAAGGAAATTGTCGGGCTGAGAACCGAAGCACAGGAAAAATTGCAGAAGGTAATGCCTGCAAGCGTCGGGCAGGCTTCCCGTATTTCGGGCGTCAGCCCCGCGGATATTTCTGTGCTGCTGATTTGGCTCGCGCGCGGCAGGGGGGAATAAGATGGAGGATATTCGCGAACGACTGGTTTCTTCCGCACAGGATGCGGGAATCGCACTAAACGGGGAGCAGACGGAAAGTTTTCAACAATATATGGAGCTTTTGTTGAATTGGAATGAGAAAATAAACTTGACCGCCATTAAGGAGCCAGAAGAGATCGTGTACAAGCATTTTCTGGACAGCATCTTGATTTTAAAGTATCTGACCTTGCCGGAAGGCGCAAAACTGATGGATGTCGGTACCGGTGCGGGATTTCCCGGCGTACCGCTTAAGCTGATGCACCCCGGGCTGGACCTGACTTTGTTGGATGGCCTTAATAAACGGTTGGTTTTTTTGAAGAATCTAGCGGAAAAGTTACATTTTAGTGCTGATTTTGTGCATGCACGCGCGGAGGAAGCCGGAAGGCAGACCGCATACCGTGGAAAATTTGATTTTGTTACGGCAAGAGCCGTCGCGCCGCTGAACCTGCTTTGTGAATACTGCTTGCCGTTTCTGAAAATCGGAGGGATATTTATCGCGATGAAGGGGCCGGAGCCGGAAGAGGAAGTCCGCATCGCGAAAAAAGCCGTTGCTCTTCTGGGCTGTACACTGGATGGAATCAAAAAGTTTGAGCTGCCGAACGGGGACAGTCGCAGTCTGATCCTAATCAGGCGGACGGGATCTCTTCCCGCTGCTTATCCTCGGCACGGGTCAAAGATTGCAAAGAGTCCGCTTTAAGCCTACTTCCTATGCAGCGACGATTGTTTTTAGAACCGTGATCCTGCTTTGAATAAACAGGAATCGTGTGGAAGAAACCCGAAAGCACAGAAACTGCCAAAAAATAACAAATAAAAATTTTTTTGATTACCATAATTTTACAAAAAATCGCCGCACCCCATGTTATCCTTAACAAAAAGGGACAAGCAAGGAGGCGGCGAATTTGCATATTATGGGTGAAAAACGCAAAGTGGTTCAAATCAATATCGATTCAATCCATCCAAATCCGGCGCAGCCACGGCGTTTGTTCAGCGAGCAGGAATTATTGGAGTTGTCGAGAAGCATCCGGACAAACGGATTACTTCAGCCGATTTCGGTCCGTCGCGTTAAAGGCGGCTACGAGCTGATTGCCGGAGAGCGGAGGTTGCGTGCCTGTAAAATGGCCGGGCTTTCCACTGTCGCCTGTATTATCAGCGATTGTTCTGCGGAAACCAGCGCCGTCCTTGCCATGACTGAAAACCTACAGCGGCAGGATTTACAAATTTTTGAAGAAGCGGAAGGAATCCGCCGTCTGATTGAGCAGTGGGATGTTACACAGGAGGAAGCAGCGCTTCGGCTGGGAAAAAGCCAGTCCACGCTTGCAAATAAGCTTCGTCTGCTCAAGCTTTCCGAAGAAGAACGGGAAAAAATTACTGCCTGCGGGCTGACTGAACGGCATGCCCGTGCGCTGCTGCGCATTAAAGAGGAAAAAGTCCGCGAGAAGGTGCTTGGACAGATTATCGGGAAGCATCTGAACGTGCAGCAGACGGACGACCTTGTAGATAAGCTTTTGGAAGAAAACCAAAGACCGAAAAGCAAGCGTACTTTTGTAATTAAGGATGTGCGCGTCTTTCTGAATACAATCAATCATGCGATTGAGACAATGAAACAAAGCGGTATCAATGCGCAGACGCTGAAAAGCGAAACGGACGAATATATTGAATGTCTGGTCCGTATCCCCAAGGCGCAGGCAACGGGTGGAAAAAAGCCTGCTTAATATTGAGTATAAGAGTTTACTCCTATTTCCCTATATCATTTCCCACAAGGCAGGCCGAACGTTATGTTCGGCCTGTTTTGTTTCACATGAAACAATGAGAGAATATTAGCCAAACCTTTGCCTCCCTCACAGAGGAAGGTGGCGCGCCCGGCGCGACGGAAGGAGTTTCAGAGCATCAGACTTCGATCCAACGTAAGCCGACTGGAGGCATCGCCGTAGGCGCTTCCCGACCGGCAGGTCCGATTCCTGATCGGCAGATTTGCATTGTTTCACATGAAACATAGGCAAAAAGGGGAGAAAAAACTTTATCTTCCGGTGAAAGAGTGCTATAATAAAACTATTATTCCGTTTATACCCGAAATGGGGACAACTTTATGGAAAACTGTGTTTCTGTGGGAACAAACCTGCAGCCGGAGGGAAAGAATGGGAAAAATTATAGCGATTGCGAACCAGAAGGGCGGCGTCGGCAAAACGACGACTTCCGTCAACCTTTCCGCCGCGATAGGCACGAAGGGAAAGAAAACGCTTCTCGTGGATATTGATCCGCAGGGGAATTCCTCAAGCGGGGTGGGTGTTGATCGCCGAGCGGTGAAAAACACCATTTATGAGGTGCTGATTGGCGAGGTAAAGGCGCTGGAGGTGATTATTCACACGGAGTTTGACAATCTGGACATTATTCCGTCCAGCATGGACCTGGCGGCGGCCGAAATTGAGCTGGTCACGCTGGATCACCGTGAATCCATCTTAAAAAATGCGTTGGTACCGTTAAGAGAGCATTATGATTATATCTTTATCGACTGTCCGCCCTCGCTTGGAATTATTACGACCAACGCGCTCTGTGTGGCGGATACGCTTCTGGTACCGATCCAGTGCGAATATTACGCGCTGGAGGGCCTGTCCCAGTTAATGAACACCGTACGGCGCGTTAAACGCCAGTACAACGGGCAATTGGAGATCGAGGGGGTGCTGCTCACCATGTACGACGGGCGGCTGAACCTGACCCAGCAGGTGGTACAGGAGGTCAAGAAATACTTCCCGCGAAAGGTGTTTGCGACGGCAATTCCCCGCGCGGTGCGCCTTTCTGAAGCGCCGAGCTTCGGCAGGCCGATTCAGTATTTTGACAAGAACTCCAGAGGAGCCCTTGCTTACGATACGCTGGCGGATGAAATTATTCGGACCAATCAAGAATAGGGGGGAGAGCGATGGCAGTAAAAAAAGGCAGACTTGGAAAAGGCTTGGACGCGATTTTCGCGGAAAACGACACCGAGGACCGCAACGCGGCGGTTGCGCTGAAAATCAGCGAAATAGAACCGAACCGCGCACAGCCCAGAAAAGACTTTAACGACGAGGCGCTTGCAGAGCTTGCCGATTCCATTTCCCGGCACGGGGTGCTGCAGCCCCTGCTGGTACGGCCGATTTTCGGCGGAGGATATCAAATCGTGGCCGGCGAACGGCGGTGGCGTGCGGCGCGGATGGCGGGAATCACCGAAGTACCCGCGGTCATCCGCGATATGAGCGACAGCGAGGTAATGGAGCTGGCGCTGATCGAGAACCTTCAGCGCGAAGATCTGAATCCGCTGGAAGAAGCGCAGGGATACCAATCGCTGATGGAAACCTACGGAATGACGCAGGAAGAAGTTTCAAAGACGGTCGGAAAATCACGGCCGACCGTGGCAAACGCGCTCCGGCTGCTGAACCTGCCGCAGCAGGTCCTTGATCTGGTACAGTCCGGCTCGCTTTCCGCCGGACATGCCCGGACCCTTTTGAGTTTTCAGAATCCGGAAGAAATGCTGAAAGCTGCAAAAATGGCGGTGGAACAGGGTATTTCCGTAAGGGAATTGGAAAAAATGTCTAAAAAGGCAAACGAACAGCCTGTTACCAGGCATCTGAGGGAAAAGAAGCGCATTCCTTATTTCAGCGAAGTGGAGCTGGCGCTGAACGAACATCTGGGCCGGAAGGTACAGGTGACCGGCACGAAAAAGCGCGGAGTCCTGCAGATAGAATTTTACGGAGAACAGGATTTGAGTAATCTGGCCGAATTTTTCAACAAAGAATAGCAAAACGGTGGAAAAACAAAAAATACAGAAATCAACGGAATATAAAGGAGAACAGAACATGCTGGATATGAAATTGATTCGCAGCAATCCGGAGAAAGTGAAAGCAGGAGCGAAAAAACGCTGCATCGACGTGGACGCACTGGTGGACGACATCCTCAAAATTGACGAGGAACGCCGCGAAGGAACCGGAAAAGTGGAATCTATGAAGGCGGAACAGAACGCCGCTACAAAAAAAATTCCCATAATGAAAAAAGCGGGTGAGGATACCTCTTCTCTTATGGCGGAATTGAAGACGCTTTCTGAAAAAATCAAGGAGAGCGACGCGCGGCTCGGGGAGCTGGAGGAAAAACAGAAAACCCTGTTGCTCTCCCTGCCGAATATGCCGGACGAGGACCTTTCGGCGGGCGGGAAAGAGAACAACCGGCCCATCCGCTTCTACAAGGAGAAGCCTTCCTTTGATTTTGAGCCGAAAAACCATGTGGAGCTGTGTGAAAGCCTCGGTATGATCGACTATCAGCGCGGCGCGAAGCTGGCCGGAGCCGGTTCCTGGGTCTACCGCGGAATGGGCGCCAGAATGGAATGGGCGCTGCTCAACTTTTTCATCAGCGAGCATTTGAACGACGGCTATGAGCTGGTGCTGCCCCCGCACATGCTCAATTATGAATGCGGCTATGTGGCCGGGCAGTTCCCGAAATTCACCGACGAGGTATACTGGATTCAGAATCCGACCAGCACCGATAAGAAATTTATGCTGCCTACGGCGGAAACCGCACTGGTGAACCTGCACCGCGACGAGGTGCTTACACCGGAGGAGCTGCCGCGCAAATATATCGCCTATACTCCGTGCTACCGCAGGGAAGCGGGCAGCTACCGCTCCGAGGAGCGCGGGATGATCCGCGGGCATCAGTTCAACAAGGTGGAAATGGTGCAGTACACCACGCCGAAGCAGTCGGACGACGCATTCGCCGAGCTGGTGGGCAAGGCCGAGAAGCTGGTGCAGAAGCTTGGGCTGCATTACCGTCTGAGCAAGCTCGCCGCAGGCGACTGCTCGTTCTCCATGGCGCGCACCTACGACATCGAGGTCTGGATTCCCAGCATGGAAATTTATAAAGAAGTCAGCTCCGCTTCCAACGCGCGGGACTATCAGGCCAGAAGGGGCAACGTAAAGTTCAGGGGAGAGGACAAAAAGCTTCAGTTCGTCCATACGCTGAACGCTTCCGGCCTTGCGACCAGCCGCGTGATTCCCGCGATCGTGGAGCAGTACCAGAACGCCGACGGCAGTGTGACCGTGCCGGAGGTACTGCGTCCGTTTATGGGATGCGAAGTCATCCGATAAATAAAAACGAATTCCCCCTGAGGGCGCCTGAAAGGGAAACGCCGCAGGGGGTGTTCCCTACTTATACAGATACAGAAGGTGTAATATGAACCAGAAGGAACTTATTAACGAATATTGCCGCGAGGTGCGGGTCGCCAGCTACGAGGTCGGCGCGCAGCGCCTTTTGAAGCTGAGCGTGCTGATGCGCATGTGTCAGGAAACCAGCGAGCAGCATGTTGATCTTGTGGGGCTGAGTTATGAAAAAATGTATGAGGATGGGATGGTATTCCTCCTGATTACCAACCGTGCCAGAATCAAACGGATGCCGGTACATAACGAGCAAATAACGATCAAAACGCATCCGCGCGGGGTCAACGGGGCGCAGTTTTACCGCGATTTCCTGTTTTACAGCGGGGAAGAGAAAATCATAGACGTCATGCAGACTTCCGTCATTGCCGACCCGGTGACACATAAGGTGATGCGGCCGAAAAAATTTCTGAATTACGGCATTTTTTCCGGGGAAAAAGTGGGGCCGGAGGACCGCGTCGGTAAGATTACGGTGCCGGAAGACCTTCCGCTGGTGGGGGAAAGGCCCATCCGCTATTCCGATCTGGATTACAACCGCCACCTGAACAACACCATTTACGGTGATATTTTGACCGATTTTCTGCCGGGCGGCGCACAGGGAAACAAATACGCGGAAGTACAAATTAATTATGTAAACGAAAGCGCCCAGGGTGACGTTTTGAAAATCTACGCCGCGAAGGAAAACGGTCGGGTGCTGATGCAGGGCGTCCACGCAAGGGGGTGCGGTTTCACCGCCGAGGCGGCCCTTTTACCGGTCGGGGAAAACGCGTAAACCGGTACGCTTTCCGGGAGCTTGGTTTCCGCTTTATGGAAAGGTGAAAATCTGCTTCTTTTTGATTGAATATTCGCGGTTCAGATGTTATAATAACAAAATATATAAAAAATGGATGAAGAGAGAAAGCGGCTGGAAATGGACAGTTTTGCAGCGGCGCGAATGTGACAGGAGGAAAAGATGTTAAATACGAACTACTCAGAAAAGTTTGTAAAAGAAGGACTGACCTTTGACGATGTTTTGCTGATCCCGGCGGAATCCCATGTACTGCCCCGGGAAGTAGACCTTACCACGCAGCTCACCAAGACCATCAAGCTGAACACTCCTCTGATGACGGCGGCCATGGACACGGTCACCGAAAGCAACATGGCGATTGCGATTGCGCGTGAAGGCGGAGTCGGCATTATCCACAAGAATATGCCGATCGACAAGCAGGCCGACATGGTGGACCGGGTAAAGCGTTCTGAAAACGGCGTCATCGTAAATCCGTTTTTTTTATCTCCTCAGCATTTTGTACACGATGCAAATGAGATTATGGCGAAATACCGTATTTCCGGTGTGCCGATCTGTGAAAACGGCAAGCTTGTGGGGATTATCACCAATCGCGACATGCGTTTTATGACCGACGAGGATTACGACCAGCCGATTTCCGCCGTGATGACCAAGGAAAATCTGGTTACCGCCCCGGTTGGGACAACCCTTGTGCAGGCACAGGAGATTCTGCGCAGGCACAGAATCGAAAAGCTTCCGATTGTTGACGATAAAGGCAACCTGAAAGGCCTGATTACCATTAAGGATATCGAGAAGGCCGTGCGTTACCCCAATTCCGCAAGGGACGCTGGCGGCCGGCTTCTGTGCGGCGCGGCGATCGGCGCCACCGGCGACGTGCTGGAACGCGTCGCGGAGCTTGCAAAGGCACAGGTTGACGTGGTTGCGCTGGACTCCGCTCACGGCCACAACGACGGCGTTCTGGAAGCTGTCAGGAAGGTAAAAAAAGCCTTCCCGAACCTGCAGCTTATTGCCGGAAACGTGGCGACAGGCGAGGCGACCCGCGCGCTGATTGAAGCGGGCGCGGACTGCGTAAAGATCGGCATCGGCCCCGGCTCCATCTGTACGACGAGAATCGTCGCGGGAATCGGCGTCCCGCAGATCACGGCGATTTACGACGCGGCGTGCGCCGCGGAGAAATACGGAATCCCGGTGATTGCGGACGGCGGCATCAAATTCTCCGGTGATATCGTGAAGGCGCTTGCCGCCGGAGCGAACGTGGTCATGGTCGGCTCTCTTGTCGCCGGCTGCGAGGAGTCCCCGGGTGAAACTGAGCTTTATCAGGGCCGTCAGTTCAAGGTGTACCGCGGCATGGGCAGCCTTGCGGCCATGGGTCAGGGAAGCCGGGATCGCTATTTCCAGCAGGATCAAAAGAAGCTGGTTCCGGAAGGGGTGGAAGGCCGTTTGCCGTACAAGGGGCCGCTGTCGGACACCATTTTCCAGATGGTCGGAGGAATTCGTTCCGGCATGGGCTATACCGGCTGCGGGGACATACAGGCCCTTCATGACAAGGCACGGTTTATCCGCATTACGGGAGCCGGTTTGAAGGAAAGCCATCCGCACGATATCCAGATTACAAAAGAAGCGCCCAATTACTCATTCTCCGTATAAGTTTGATCGAAATCGGGGGATACTGATTCTTGAAGAACTAAAAGGCGGGCTGGCGGTTTCCTGTCAGGTGCTGGCGTCCAAGCCCATGCTGCCGCAGGGCCCGCTTTGCCGCGGGCGGCGGTGTGATCATCCGTTCCGCAGGGGATTACCGTCCGGCTTACAAGGGAGATTCAGAGTGAAAAACACGTTTCAAATGGTTTTTTTAAAATTATTGAGAGAATGTGTTGACAAACACAAGAAAGTCGGGTTATAATATAAAACGCTCCGTTTCATACAGAGCGGCATATGGCGGCATAGCTCAGTTGGCTAGAGCATTCGGTTCATACCCGAAGTGTCATTGGTTCAAATCCAATTGCCGCTACCATGATATGGCCCGGTGGTCAAGCGGTTAAGACACCGCCCTTTCACGGCGGTTTCACGAGTTCGAATCTCGTCCGGGTCACCATATTTTATTCTGTACACGCGGACTATGGACGCATAGCTCAGCTGGTTAGAGCGCTCGCCTCACACGCGAGAGGTCATGGGTTCGAGTCCCCTTGTGTCCACCAAATTAAGAAATGCACCCGGAAGGGTGCTTTTTTATTCTCTGCTTAGGGGACTCGAACCCCGGCGCAAGTTGGGAGAAACGCCC
>UREO01000007.1 GCA_900546895.1 uncultured Oscillospiraceae bacterium | reverse complement strand
GGGAGGCAAAGAAAAGGCCCCATCTTCGAGGGGTTGGCAAGCGATAGCGTAACTGGGGGAATCAAAAGGAAAATATATTTTTAAATTCTGCAAAATACCCTAAACTTTTCCAGATTTATACCGAAATATTAGTTGTAAGCAAAAAAAACTTACACAGCATCTTTTTTTCTGCTTCGACAGGGCCCGTTGGGGCAGAAATCCAACAGCACGGCAAAGAACATGGACGTTCTTTCAAAAAAGGCGTGACCGGTGTTTCGCCGCACGTACTAAACAAAATTCAGGAGGAAAAAATTATGCGTATTCAACACAATATTGCAGCCTTAAATGCAAACAGAATGCTGGGCACTAACAACAATGCAGTTAGTAAAAACCTTGAGAAGCTGTCTTCCGGCTACCGCATCAACAGCGCCGCCGATGACGCCGCAGGCCTTGCGATTTCCGAGAAAATGAGAAGCCAGATCCGTGGACTGGATCAGGCCGAAAGCAACGCGAACGACGGCATCTCCCTTGTACAGACCGCTGAAGGCGCTTTAAATGAAACCACCTCCATTCTGCAGAGAATGAAAGAGCTGGCCACTCAGTCCTCTAACGGTACTTACCAGAACGACGTTGACCGCGAGAACATCAGCAAGGAAGTTGAGTCCCTTAAAACCGAAATCACAAGAATTTCTAGTTCAACTACTTTCAACAAAATCAATCTGCTCAATGGTAATCTTGGCGGATATGAAACAACCATTACTGGCACTTTAGGCGACGCGACTGTTTCTTCAATTACTATCTCCGGCGGTAATTTAGCAAAAGATGATGCAGTTACATTAACAGAGGCCACTGCTGACGGCGCAATTTCTTGGGATTCTACTGAGGCGACGGCCCATACTGGGATTACAGCAAATGTAACTGTAGCCGAAGATGGGACAACAACTTTAAAATTCTCATCCGGTGATACTGCGACAGTAGCAGATGCAAAAAAATATGACGGTCTTACTGTTACTGTGAAAAAGGGTGCAACCTATGCGAAACCTGATTCCGCTGATGCTTCTTGGGTAGTAAAGGTTGACACTGCAAGTGCAGGTTTGAAGCTCCAGATTGGTGCAAGCAACAGTGACGCCGATCAGGTTACTTTGAAGGTTGCGGATATGAGCGCTAAAGGCTTGGGTATTGATGGCATTTCTGTTGCTGATCAGTCCCTTTCTGAATCTGCTATCGACACCATCGAAGCTGCAATCAACACGGTTTCCGGCACAAGAGCCGACCTTGGCGCACTGCAGAACAGACTTGAGCACACTGTGAACAACCTGGGTACCACCAGCGAGAACCTGACTTCTGCTGAGAGCCGTATCCGTGACGTTGACATGGCTGCTGAGATGATGGAAATGACCAAGAACAACGTTCTTGCTCAGGCCGCTCAGTCCATGCTTGCTCAGGCAAATACACAGCCTCAGAACGTTCTGAAACTCTTACAGTAATTCTTTTCCTAAACATATTACTTCATTTACAAAGCGCCCACGGACAAATGTCCGCGGGCGCTTTTCGCGTTGCAGGGTAACTAGCTCCCGAACTCCCTTCGTCGCGCCGGGCCAGCTAGCTCCCGACTCCCTCCGTCGCGCCCGGCGCGACACCTCCCTCAAAGAGGGAGGCAAGGAAAAGTCCCCCTCCTCGAGGGGGCTGGCAGGCGCAGCCTGACTGGGGGAGTCCGTTCCCAACCTTTAGCTCAGTCCCGCCGCCGCGTTGGGATAGGTGTAATTGTAACGGTTGAACTTCACCGCTTCATAATCGCCGTAGTTGTATACGTTCGCTTCACCGAGCCTTCTGTAGAACAGGCCGGCATAGAACTTGCCGCCCGCCTGATTCCAGCGAATCAGGTCGGAGCCGAACGCGTTGGCGTTGGTGTAATTAAGATCATGAGTCAGGGAGTCGGAGTTGGACAGATTGATGTATCCGGAATTGACCCAGCCGATGCTGCCGTCAGAAAGCTGTACCTTATACCAGCCGTCCTTCGTGTTGGCGAAATTGCATTCCGTCACATTGAGCGAAGTGCCGGACAGTACACTGCAGACCTCGTTCCCGCTGATACTGGCCTGATCCCGGACGATGGTGTCTTTCGTCACAGTCGCCGCAAGCGTTTCCCCGGAGAAGAGCGCCGGCGGAACCACCGCGTTTTTCATGATCCTTCTGAAATCCATCTCCGCGCTGCTGTTGAAATATCCCGCGCCGACATTATAGGCAAAGCTGATTAAGCAGTCGGCCTGATTTTGGCTCATCAGGAAACGGTTATTCTGAATCATTTTGTTCAGTTCGGTTGTGTAAGAGGAATTATTGATCTTATTGACCAGAAGCGACCATGCTTCCGTCTCCGTCATATTGTTGTAGAAAATCGCGTTTGCCCCGAAGGTACAGCCATACCCGATCGTGGGCACCTGATTTGACGTCAGCTGGTCGGCATACACGGTCGAACTGTAGCCCTCCCATTTGGCAATCAGGGAAATCATCTGGTCGCTGGCCCTGCGCTCCTCACTGGAAGTCGTCACGAAATCCTGCTGGTTGGAAACATACGCGTTGGTGGTGTAGCCCGTAGAACTCATGCTTCCGTTCCGCGACGAATAAACGGTAAAGGAATAGGTTCCGGCCGCGCTGAAGGTCGTGGTTGCCGTCCACTTTTTCGTATAGGTGCTTTGCTTGGACTCATCCGTGCAGGAATCGGCGTTCAGAGCCTTTTTGCTGCCGTCCGGCATCGTAATAACGAACTGCACGCCGTCGCGCGTGGTATCGGTTACCGCGGTCAGCGTTACCGTCGCGCCCGTACTCGCAATATTCGGAGATGCAAACGCGGTCTTAACCGGTTCCGCATCCGTCACAGTGACATTGCAGATCGCCGTATAGGTTCCCGATTTGGCCGTGATTACGGCGGTGCCGTTGGAAACGGCATAAACATATCCGTTTGAAACCGTGGCGACATTCGGATTGCTGCTTGTCCAGCTGATATAGGTTCCGCTCGGGGAAATTTTCGCCTGAATATACAGCGTCTTCCCCACCGGGATACTTTGGGCTGTGGTGGAAAGCGAAAGTGCAGTGGTATTTGTTACATCATCGGAATAATGAAGCTGAATATACTCCGAGCTGACATAACCCGCAACTCCACTGGCGGTCTGTACCTTGGTCCAGGCCGAATTGGAGGTGTCCAACACCGTCAGACTCGTCCCTTTCGGCAGGTTTGTCAGGATTTTAGCATTCGCATCCGGCGATTCCCTGAGCCGCAGCAGATCGGCCGTTACGCTCGCACCCGTAACGGTGTGAGAATCGGAGCCTGTATTATCCCCGGTACCGGTATCCGTTCCGGGGTCCGTATTGGTATCCGTGCCGTTATTCGTATCCGTTCCGGTCTGTGTGGTAGAGATATTCAGGAATTCCTTGCTGCAATAGCCTTCCTTCCCATCGGAAGTCTTTATTTTCGCCCATGATGCATTGGAATTATCCGTTACCGTTACGGTAACGCCCTTGGCCAGCGTAACAACGATGCTGTAACCGGTCCCCGCGCCGCTGCGTACATTCAGGGAAGCGGTTGTCACCGCCGTGGCAGTGCCGGTGGTTCCCGTGGAAGGAGGGGGATTGGTATTCGTTCCGGCGGAAGTACTGATATTCAAATACTGCTTGCTGCAATAGCCTTCTTTCCCATCCGAAGTCTTGATTTTGGCCCAGACGGAATTGGAATTATCCGTGACAGTCACAGTGACGCCCTTCGCCAGCGTAACAACAATCCCGTAGGTCGTTCCCGCACCGCTGCGCACATTCAGAGAAGAAGTGGTTACCCCCGTAACCGTGGTGGCGGTTCCCGTTCCCGTGGAAGACGGGGGATTGGTATTCGTGTTCGTACCGGTGGAAGCACTGATTTTCAGATACTGTTTGCTGCAGTACCCCTGTTTTCCGCTGGAGGTCTCCACCTTTGCCCACTGGGCGTTGGAGTTGTTCAGCACCTTTACGGTCGTCCCCTTGCTGATGGTCAGTATGACCTTATAATTGGTACCCGCGCCCTCACGCAGGTTAAGATAGTCCGTAGTCAGTGCAGAAGCCGCCGAGGCAGTGGAACCGGTATTGGCGGAGCCCGTATTTGTCGTTGTGCCGGAACCCGACGAAGAGGAAACATTTAAAAATTCCTTGCTGCAGTACCCCTGTTTTCCGTCCGCTGTCTGCACCTTCAGCCAAGAGGGGTTGGAGCTGTCGATCACCTTGACGGAAGTTCCTTTCGGAAGGGTAACGATAATTTTGCTGGTGGTACCCGCGCCCTCGCGCATGTTTAAAGACGCCGTGGTGACCGCGGTCGTCCCGGAAGACGAAGACCCGGAATTGGAAGCGGCACCGGAAATACTGAGATACTGCTTGCTGCAGTACCCCTGTTTGCCACCGGAGGTCTGCACCTTCGCCCATGTTGCGTTGGAGGAGTCGAGAACCGTGACGGTGACTCCTTTGCTGAGTGTCAAAATTACTTTTTTATCCACACCCGCGCCTTCGCGCAGATTTAAATAATCCGTTGTTTGTGCGGTTGCAGCCGCCGCTACGGAAACAGCTGGCGGCAGGGTGATCATAACACCCGCGGCACAGATCAGCGAAAGCGCTCCCGCTGCAATCCGCTTTTTCAGACTTTTCAATTCATTCACTCCAATTATGTAGTATTTATAATACAGACCGGCAGCAAGCCCCGATATGGAAGATTTTTTCCTTCCTATAAAATACACGCGCTGCCTTACCATCAAATCAGCTCTGGCATCCGTTGACATTACTGGTTCGATTATACCCTAAAAACTGGCAATTATCAAGCTAATATGCCAAATGTTAACAATTTCCGCCCCTTTCGAACAGACGGTTTTTCTCGGCTGCCGCATCCGTTTTTTTAATCTTTTATTAACAGAAAAACCGGGAGATATCGGATCCGTCAATTGACATTTTCAGTAAATTGTGCTACTTTTAATGAAAGACAGTTAGTTTTCACTAACTGAGATAAAAAAACCATAAGGGGGCAATCAATATGTCTGACTATCGTATTAAAAATATTGTTGCAAGAGAAATTCTGGATTCCAGAGGCAATCCAACGGTTGAGGCGGTTGTAACGCTGAACGACGGCACCGTGGGAACAGGCGCTGTCCCGAGCGGAGCGTCCACAGGCTCGTTTGAGGCCCTTGAGCTTCGCGACGGAGATTCTTCCCGCTACGGCGGAAAAGGCGTCTTGAAAGCGGTCGATCATATCAATACAATCATAAACGACGCTCTCAGCGGATGGGACAGCACCCAGACCGCAGCCATTGACCAAAAGCTGATAGAGCTTGACGGTACTAAAGAGAAATCCAAGCTGGGGGCAAACGCCATTCTGGCGGTTTCGCTTGCGGCGGCAAGGGCCGCAGCAAGCGCGCTCCATTTGCCGCTATACCGTTTTATCGGCGGCGTAAACGCCGACACTCTCCCCGTCCCAATGATGAATATCCTGAACGGCGGAGCGCACGCGGCAAACAACGTAGACATTCAGGAATTCATGATTATGCCCGTAGGGGCGCCGTCTTTCCGGGAGGGGCTGCGCTGGTGCGCGGAAGTGTTCCATAAGCTTGCATCCATCCTGAAGGAAAGAGGGTTGTCCACCTCCGTCGGCGACGAGGGCGGCTACGCGCCCAACCTAGACACGGACGAAGAAGCGATCGAACTGATTCTGGAAGCGATCAAAAAAGCGGGCTACCAGCCAGCCAGAGATTTTGTTCTCGCGATCGACGCCGCCTCCAGCGAGTGGAAGTCCGGCAGCGGCTACCTGCTTCCGAAGCACCATACCTCCTATACGACGGATCAGCTCATCGCGTACTGGAAGACCCTGAGCCAGAAATACCCGATCCGCTCCATTGAAGACCCGCTGGGCGAGGACGACTGGCAGGGCTGGGAAAAGCTGACGGCAGAGCTGGGCGATTCGGTTCAGCTTGTCGGTGACGATCTGTTCGTTACCAATACGGAAAGGCTGAAGAAGGGAATTAACCTGCACTGCGCAAATTCCATCCTGATTAAACTGAATCAGATCGGCTCCCTGACAGAAACAATGGACGCCGTGAAGATGGCGCATAAAGCCGGCTATACGGCGATCATCTCCCACCGCTCGGGCGAAACGGAAGACACCACCATTGCCGATCTGGCGGTCGCGCTGAACGCGGGCCAGATTAAGACCGGCGCCCCGAGCCGCAGCGAGCGTGTCTCAAAATACAACCAGCTGCTGCGGATTGAATCCGATCTGGGAGACGGCGCCTGTTTCCCAGGGAACAGCTGCTTTCATTAACAGCTGTTATTCTTCATAATTGATTTCCAGGATGAGACACGAAGCAAACGGATAAAAGCTGTTCCAATAGGTCCGTCCGACGGAATTCACCTGATATCCCAAGCTTCTGAGAAAATTCGCGGCTCTGTATCCAACTTTTTTATCAAAGAATCTGATAATAACCGTTTGCATGCGATCACCTCAATTGAAAAAAATGGATCAATATCAGGATATTCCATAAGCCGCCGTCTGTTTCATAAATTCCTAAAGTAAATAGCGGGAAAGCTGTTGACAAGCAAACCCTTCCCAAAAAATCAGCAAAGCAGGCAGAGTGGACCACTCTGCCTGCTTTTGATAAAATTGAATGACTTTCAATGCATTTGCTTCTTCAAGGGTGACTGCCGTAAACCGACCGGACAGATTTTAATCCTACCCCTTCTTTAAGCGGAATTTTCCGACAAGCGACCGCATGATCTGCACCTGCGTGGAAAGCTCCTCACTGGCGGCGGCATTTTCTTCCGCAGTCGCCGAGTTGGTCTGAACCACTGCGGCGATCTGATCGGCGCCCTGTGTCACCTGACTGATGGACTCCGCCTGACGGCTTGACGCCTCTGTGATCTGCGCAACGGCATCTGAAACGGATTCTACGCTCTCGACCACCTGAAGAAGGGCTTTCGCGGTCTGGTCCGCGATTTTCGTCCCATTCTCCACCTGCCTGGTGGAATTTTCGATCAAAGCGGTGGTGTTTTTTGCCGCCTGAGCGCTTTTGCTCGCCAGATTACGGACCTCGTCCGCCACAACGGCAAAGCCCTTGCCCGCGGCCCCCGCTCTCGCTGCCTCAACAGCCGCGTTCAAAGCGAGGATATTGGTCTGGAAAGCGATATCCTCAATGGTTTTGATGATTTTCCCGATTTCCCCGGAGGATTCATCGATCTGAGCCATCGCGGACACCATTTCATCCATATGCCGATTGCTGGCTTCTATTTCGGTCCGGACAAGGCTAACATTTTTATTTGCCTCAGCCGCATGCTCCGCATTCTGTTTGACATGGGTGGAAATTTCGGTAACCGTGGCCGCAAGCTCTTCGACGGAACTTGCCTGCTCCGTCGCGCCCTGCGCCAACGCCTGCGCCCCGTTGGCGATCTGGGCCGAGTTGGAATCCACCTGCGCCGCGGAGCGGCTGATCTCCGTCAAGGTGCCGTTCAGAGAATCCGTGATCTTTTGAATGGAGGCTCTGATGGAAACGAAATCGCCCAGGAATTCCTGCCTGAGCTCAAAATCAAGCTGTCCGTTCGCAATGTTCCCCAGCGCGGCATCAATTTCCGCAATATAATTCTTCATATTCTCTACCGTGTAGAAAAGGGAATTTGCCAAAACCCCGACGTCGTCCTTTGTTTTGACGGAGGGAACTTCGGAGTGAAGGTCGCCGTGGGAAAGCAGTTCCAGCCGCTGGCTGAGTTTTTTCAGCGGAATCTGAATCGCGTCCGTAAATTTCCATACGGCTGCCAAGCCAATCAGCAAAGTCAGGAACGCAATCAAAAGCACGGCGGTGGAAACGCTGAAGGTCGCGGCGTCAATCTCCTTTTGGGGAATCATCGCTATGACCTTCCAGCCCGTATTGGGAGAGGTATAAACATTGGTAAGGAATTTCTCCCCGTCCAATCCGGTACTCTTTACCCCATCGGTTATCTTTCCCGCATTTTCCAATCCCGTAATTTTCAGCTCTTCGATTTTCTTGAGGTTATGCTCCTTGTCCATGGAGTCGGAAATAACGGTTCCGTTCTGATGGACGAGGATCAGGTATCCGCTCTTTCCGATCTTCACCTGATTGAGCATTTCCGTCATGGAATTCAGGTTGACGTCAATTCCGGAAACGCCCAGAAGATCATTGCCGTCGTATACCGCCTTGACCAGGCCCAGGATAATATTGCCGTCGTTTTCATACGGCTCCGTATACACATATTTCCCCTTGCCCGTAATCGCGGTCGTGTAAAAAAGCCGCTGTGTGGGGTCGTAATTCGGCACTACCGCCCCGCCCTCCGGGCTCTGCATATATTCCTTGCTTTCCAGCCCGTAATAGACATAGGTGACATAGGGATGCGCCTGCCGGAAGGAGTCGAAGGACTGGAAAATTTCCTGCTCCATCCCGCCCGCTTTGGACGACCGGAGCACCCTGTCGTCGTTTTCCCCTTTGTTCACATAGCTGGTCAAATGTCCCTTCGACGCTTTCATCAGGCTTGCCGGCGCCATATAGTCAAGATTGTACTGGATCTCTGAAAAAAAGGTCTCCATGTTCTTATCGGCCAGCTTCAGTTGCTGGCTGCTGGACTCGACGTACTGCGACTGAATCTGGTTGGGCAGTATAAACAGGGACATCACTGCAAAAGGAACTGCAATCACAATGGCAAAAATGATGCTGAGCTTTTTCTTCAAACTGGATTTTTTAACTGATTTGTGAGATTCTTCCCGAATTGTTGCGGAACGTTTAAAGAAATGAAACATTCTACTTTTCAACCTTTCATCAATATACTTTCCGGAAAAGGGCTTTCAGGAAAAAAATACCAAATCGGGAATGCATAAAAAAAGAGGCGGTTTATCGCCGCCTCAATCATCATCTCCCGTTTTGCATTCCTCAACTGTTGGACAAAGCCTTTATAAATGAAAATTGCCGCGTTCCTGCTGTGTGCCTGTCCTCTTCTCCGGATTCTTTTAAACCGCTGTCATATTCCAGGTCATTGGCGTAATGGAAATTGCCTTATCTATGTAAACGGCATAGATATCGCTGTCCGGCTCCAGGGTATCCATATTCACGGACAACCGGGATTTCAGTTCAAATCTCTTTGAAAAATCCCGCTCTCCCGGCCGTATAAAACAGAAATAGTTCTGATGGCTCTGCCGCGTAATATGATAATGTTCCGTATCCCGCAGCTGGTCGGGAATATTGATATTCAGGACGGTGGCTTTGTTGGGCATGCCGTCTTTCAGCACGGACTGCGCCGCTCTTCCGGTGATTTCCGCCGCGGCGCTCCAGTCCGCCGGACTGTAATCCGTTTTTCTCTGCAGCTGCAGCGGGATTTGCAGGGAGGATGCAATGGCGGGAATTTCATGGGAATTCGCTTCAAACGCGGCGCCCAAGGTTCCGCTGCAGGTAACAATGGTGCCTAGGTTTTCCCCGTAATTGATACCGCTGACGCACAAATCCGGTTTGCGGTTTGCAAGCTCCAGCACGGCATGAGCCACCGCGTAGGCGGGCGACCCGTGCACGGCGTAGGCTTTTGTTCGCACTCCGCGAATCATCAGGGTGGTCGTTTCAATGATCCCCAGGTCTTCCGTGCGGGGAAAAGCGCGGCCCATGCTGGTCTGCTGGCGATGCGGCGCAACAATGAGCAGCTCGCCCAAATCGGCAACCGCTTCCGCCGCCGCGCGCAAACCCGGAGAATATATTCCATCGTCGTTCGTAATCAGAATCAAAGGTTTCATATCGTTCCCCCGCGCTTAGCCGAAAATGGGCAGAAATACTGCAGTCGCTCTGCAGTATTTCTGCAATGTCTGTTAAAATCGGTTAACTGAAAATTTCATAGGAGCGCTTCAGGAGGTCATCCGTACATTTTGTAATGTCGCGATAGACCGCGTTCGCTCTCGTATATTTCTCGGTATTCTGCAGATCGGGTCGGAAGGTGTCGCGCATGCGGACCATATGGGCCACAGCCTCGTCAAAGGTTTTGTAAGCCCCGACTGCGACGGCGGCACAGATTGCCGAGCCGACCGCCGCGGAACCGTTCACCACGTTGCGCGACGCGGGAATCCCGAAAACATCGGAGAAAATCTGCATGAACAGATCGCTGTTGGAACCGCCGCCGGAAATGATGATATTATCCAGCTTAAGGTTAAGCTCCTCGCACATCTCGTCCACACGGCTCTTCATGGTCATGGCAATGCCTTCCAGAATGGAACGGTACATATGCGCGCGGCCGTGGCGCCCGTCAAAGCCGATCATGATGCCCTTTTTGAACGGCTGGTCCGCGGGAGCCAGGAAGTCGAGAACGGTCATCAGGCCGTCGCTTCCGACAGGGACCTCTTCCGCTTCCCTGCTCAGCAGCTCCTCCGCGGACATGCCCATGGATTGGGCTTTCTCCGCGTAGCTGTCGCCCAGTACGTTCTTGAACCAGCTGACCGTCCACATGCCGCGGCGGATGCCGTTGCTCTCATACAGGTACTGGTTGGGAACGGAAGCGAAGTTGCTCCAGAAATTGACGGTATTCTTCGGATTGTCGTGGCCCTGAGCCATTGCGGCAATGTAGGTGCCCAGGGAGATCAGCACCGTCTTTTCGCCGGTGCAGCCCGCACCCAGCGCCTCAACCGCCTTGTCGTTCGCGGTTGCCACGACCGGAAGCCCTTCCGGAATCCCGGTCGCCTCGGCGGCTTCCTTCGTCACATAGCCAAGGATCGTGCCGGGCATCTGCAGATGGAACAGCATGTCGCGGGTAAGATTGTATTCGGCAATCTTCTGATCGTCCTCATACCACTGCCATGTGTCCGTATCCATCGGCCAGACGCCCTGATAGTTGGCGGCCGTATCGTTAAAATTGCCGGTAAAGCGATGGGTAATATAACCGGAGGAAGTGGTGACATAGGCGATTTCGTCGCTGACCTGCTCATGTACGCGGGAAACGCGCTGATCCATCCAGCTCATCACCGGGGAATACAGGGAACCGTCCTTTTTCAGGAGCGCCCTACAGAACCGGATGGTGCAAAGCCCGACCGCCATGATGTCCTTGACATCGCCGTCAAATTTCGCCAGCGTCTTTTTGCTGGCAACCGCAATGGAATCCCACAGATCGTCATCGGGATGCTCTACGATCCCCGGCGACGGCAGATTGACCGGCCTGAGGTTTTCTTTCTCTTCGCAGACAATATTCCCTTCCAGATCAAAAATTACGATTTTAGAACTCTGAGAACCGCCGTCGACGGCTAAAATGTATTTTTTACTCATACCAAACCTCTACTGCCTTTCGGATAGTGTTGGGGCGGGGAGAAAACCCTCTCCCCACCGCGCTATAAAAACCGGTCAATCAGCGAACCAGGTAGCCGCCGTCGACAACAAGCAGCGTGCCGGTAACATAGTCGGACGCATGGCTGGCGAGGAACACGGCGGTTCCCATCAGATCCTGTCTTTCACCCCAGCGGTTGGCAGGAATATGGTCAAGCACTCTCTGATTGGTAACAGGGTTGCTGCGGGTTTCCACGGTAATGTTGGTTGCGTAGTAGCCGGGAGCAATACCGGTAACCTGAATATTGTATTTGCCGAGCTCGTCCGCATACGCTTTTGTCAGACCCGCAATACCGTGCTTCATAGCGGCATAGGCAGGGGAGCCGAGTCCGCCCAGATAAGAGAACAGCGAACAGATGTTGATGATCTTGCCGCTCTTCTGCGGGACCATGTATTTGGCTGCCTCATGGCTCAGTTCAAAAGCCGCGGTAAGGCCGGTCGCAATCATCGGATCCCAGTCGGCACGGTCGAAGTCCAGAACGTCGTTCAGTTTGCAGATACCGGCACAGTTTACCAGAATATCGATGCTGCCGAACTGGTTGACACAGGCTTCAATGACTTTCGCGGGAACGCCTTTCTCAGTAAGGTCGCACTTCATAAAGCCCATCTTGCTGCCGGCTTCCTCAATCAGCTTTTGCGTGGTTCCGTCGTCCTCCAGAAAGCTGGCAACGAACACATTTGCGCCCGCCTTTGCCAGCGCCAGTGAAAAGCACTGTCCAAGGCCGCTGTTGCCGCCGGTAACGACCGCGTTCTTCCCTTTCAGGCTGAAGAAGTCCAAAGAAAAATCATTGATATCGAAGCTCATAATGTTTACCTCCATTGTTTATGTATTGTGTTTGTGAGACGAAGAGCCGCACCGCCGAGCAATATCTGCACACTATACTGTTCCCGATCCTTTTTTCCGTACGCGTGAAATAAAATAAACATCCACGCAACAAAAAAAGCAGCTTCAAGACAGCATAACGCTGTGTTGAAGCTACTTTCTCTTCATCTCTTAGTAACTGTGTTTAGTATAAAGAATATACCTCTGTTTGTCAATGCTATTTTGTGCGAATTTTTTAGCATATTTTTGTACAATTTGCAGAACCGGTCTCTCTAAGAAAGGATGTGTTCAGTCACGCCAGATTTCCTGATTGGTGGTGGATATGGCGATCGCCCCTGCGCTGAGCGCGCCGATCACGTCGTCCTTGTCGAGAATCAGCCCACCCGCAATCACGGGACGGTCGATCTCAGCACACAGGTACCGGATGACCTTCGACAAACCCGCCGGAAGCAATTCCACCACATTCGGATTGGTGACACGGACATGCTTGACCACATTGGCGTAGGTAATAAAATCGATCATAAAAAAACGCTGAATCGTGAACAGGCCCAACTCATTGGCACGCTTAATCAGAAACGGCTTTGTGCTGATAATGCCGTCGGCCTCCGTGTATTTCTGGATAAAATCCACACAGATCTCTTTGCTGGCAAAGCCCGTGATAAGATCAACATGCACAAAAACGATTTTCTCCATTTTCTTCAGTTCTTTGACAATATCCGCAATGGTGCAGATATCCCCGAACAAAACGTTGACCATCTTGCAATCCACGCTTCCGCACTTCTCTACGGCTTCCCACTTGTTGACTGCCGCTATTACCGGACATATTTCCGTGTTTTCCAAGAACTCTTCCGTTGTTAATTTCATAGTGCACCTCTGCTTGTCGATTTAGATTTCCATTCGGCAACTGGTTTTTCAGTTCGATTTATTATACCACAGGCGCAAAGCGCCGTTGTGGTATATAATTATAAATTGGCGAAGCTGGTATAATAACCGCTTTGCGGCTATTATACCACGGCCTCCCTGTTTATACAAATTCACAGCAATCCTTTGCTCTTTAAGAAGTTGAGCGCTACGTCCTCCGGAGACTGGCCTCCCTGGTCGACAAGGTAGTTGAGGTCCCGCATAGATTCGTCATCCAGAAGCCCCGTCATCAGGGCAATGACACCCTTGAGCTCCGGATATTCCAGCAGGACCGATTCATTGATCATCGGGATGGCATAATAGGAAAGAAGGGCATTTTTGTCGTCCTCAAGGACCTTGAGCTGATAAGTTTTCAACAGGCCGTCTGTGGCATAAGCCGTCAGGACGTCGCATTTCTTACTCGCAATAGCCTGGTAGCCCAGCCCGCCTTCCATGGGTGAGGACTCTTTGAATTTCAACTTATCATAGGCGGCGTATAAGGCGGCAACCCCGTCCTGTCGGTTGTTGAATTCGATGGTAGGCGAAAAAGCCAGCTGACTGCTGACCTTTTCCAGATCGGAGATGGTATTCAGACGATATTTGTCGGCTGTCTCCTGACGGACCGCCAGCACGAACGAATTGCTGAACCCGATGGGGTCCAGTACCTCGATGCCCTGCTTGGCCATCAGCTCCTTAACGGTGGTATAAATATGCTGCTTGTCAGTGGACGAGCCCTGTTTGAGCAGGCTGCCGTAAGCGGTGCCGGTGTACTCGATATACATGTCGATATGACGGCTTTTCAGCGCGTTATAGCAGATGTCGGTGCTGCCCAGGTTCAGGTCCCGAACAACCTTGATATCCGTTTTGTCCTCAATCAGATCGGCATAGATATTTCCCAGAATCAGCTGTTCGGTGAAGTTCTTGGAACCGACGTGGATCACCTTCCCTTCGGCCTTATTGATGGGAGCAACCGAACCGATAATGATCGCAACCATAACGGCGAGCGCCGCGGTGGAAACGATCCAACGCTTTCTCTTGTGGCGCCGGACTTTTTCCTTGTTCATATCGACCGTCGGATGAATCAGGTTGACCGGGGTCACGACCTTTTCAAGGAAACCGACGACGAAGTCGACCACCAGAGCCAAAATACACGCCGGGATAGCGCCGCTTAAAATCAAATAAGTATTGCTGGTCTGGATACCGGAGTAGACCAGATACCCCAGCCCGCCCGCTCCGATAAAGGCCGCGATGGTCACAAAGCCCACCGCGTTGACCGCGGCGATACGGATACCGGCCATAATCACCGGGAGCGCAAGCGGGAGCTGGACCCTTCCCATGACCTGCCCCTGGGTCATACCGATGCCCTTCGCCGCCTCCAGCGTGTCGGGGTCTATATTGTTTAAACCGATACAAGTATTTTTCACAATGGGCAGCAGGGAATAAATCACCACGCAGAAAATGGCGGGCGCCGTACCGATGCCGAGATACGGAATCAAAAATCCCAGCATGGCAAGGCTGGGGATCGCCTGCACAATATTCGTCATCCCCAGGACCGGCTTTGCAAGCCTTGGCGAATGACTGATGAGAATTCCGACGGGAATACCGATCAAAACCGCGATTCCCACGGACAGAATCGTTAAGTGGATATGGTCGAGCAGCAGGGACAGGACCTGTTCGCGGATGTTCCAGAAGCTCGTAAAAAATTCCGTCATCGTTCACCCTCCGTATCGACAAATTGCTGACTTAAAACAGTCATCAGATTCTTGGATGTAATCAGGCCGATCAAGCGGCTTTCCCCGTCTACGACGGGCACGAAATCCAGCTGGCGCTCACGGATATAAGCGAGAATTTCCAGCAGGTTTTTTTCGGGAGCCGTCGTTGGGAATTCCGTTTTCATGATTTTTCCGACCGGCTGGGTACGGTCGGCCTGCTTCTGAATATCGGTCCCGTACGCAATTCCTACCAGACGCTTTTCCGAATCGATAACCGGCAGCGCGTTGATTTCGTTGGCTCCCAAAAGCTCCGCGCATTCCTCCAGAGCGGTATCCGGGGTGCAGCTGACGGGGTTCGCCATCATAATATCCCTGACGCGTATCAGTTCCGGGGTGTTCCAGATTCTCTTCTTCCCCACAAAGCTGGAAATATAGTCATTTGCCGGATTCTTCAATATATTTTCCGGAGTATCGTATTGAATGATGCGCCCTTCGTCAAGAATGCAGATGCGGTCGGCTATTTTGATCGCTTCGTCCATGTCGTGCGTGACAAAGACAACAGTCTTTTTCAGCCGGGTCTGCAGCCCGACAAGCTCGGACTGGAGCTGCGCGCGGGTAATCGGGTCCAGCGCGGAGAACGGCTCGTCCATCAGAACGATTTTCGGATCGGAGGCAAAGGCTCTGGCAACGCCGATTCTCTGCAGCTGGCCGCCGCTCAGCTGCGAGGGGTAGCGGTACAGATAAGCCTCTGGGTCCATACCCACGATTCTCATCATCTCGGAAGTGACGTGATCTCTTTTCTCCGCATTCATTCCTTCTATCTGCAAAATGATCTCTATGTTATCCTTTACCGTCATATGGGGAAAAAGGCCGGTCTTCTGAATGACATAACCTATTTTCCTGCGCAGTTTCACAGTGTCCAGCTGGGCAATATCCTGATCGTCGATCAGAATCCTCCCGGAAGTCGGACGTGTCAGTTTATTGATCATTTTCAGCGTTGTGGTTTTCCCGCATCCGCTCGGCCCGACCAGGACGACCATTTCCCCATCCTGAATTTCAAAGTTCAGGCCCTTGATTACTTCCCCCTGTTTAAATGCCTTCGTTACGTTTTCAAATCGGATCATAGGGGCACCTCCTCCACAGATTTTACGATTTGCAAGCGCCAAACGCTTGTCCGCCTTTTCAGTTCCGGCTCAGGCAACGTTCTCTATTCCAGCCGGTCAATCCTCTTAAGAATCATTTCGTACAGATCTTCCTATTGTCCTGCCATTTCGATCGCCCTATACTAACGTGTACTAGGTGGTTTTTATCAAAACATATTGCCGGGATTCCAGAAGCCCTCCGGATCATACCTTTTTTTCAGTTCGCGCATCCGCAAAAGCGCTGCGTCATCCGCCGGAATCCAGTTCCGTTTAACTTTGCCGACACCGTTTTCCTTGACAACACAGCCGCCGAAAGCAGCCGCCTCATGCAGAATCCATTGCATCCATGCCTCGCACTGCCTCTGCTCCGAAGAATCCTTCGGAAAAAGGTTGCAGTGCACATGATTTTCCCCGATATGGCCAAAAATGCAGTGCGCGAGCCTGAGATCCTTGAGACAGTCCTCATACCACTCCATCACCCGGGTAAACGGCTTTCCGGGAAAGGAAATATCGGTGGAAAGCTTGGTGATTTCCGGATGGTTCCGGTGGTTTTCCCCCACCACGAGATTGACCGTTTCCGGGATTGCGTGACGAAAGTCCCGCAGAGACTCGATTTCCTTTTCGCCGGATACCGCCCATGCGCGGTCCGGGTCGCTTCCGCACTGCATCGCCCGCTCCATCAGGGCTTCCGCCACAGACTCGATTTCGGATTCCTCCCCCGCAATTTCCAGATAAATCATCGCGCGAAAGGCCGGATCGACGGGCGGAATACTGTCGAGACTGCTCAGCAGTTCTTTTTTCTGCTCTATGAGCCGGAGGGAATCCCCGTCAATATACTCCGCCGCGGTCACCCGCGCTTTTTCCGACCCCACCGGGTCGCTCTGCAGCTCGTCGGCAAAACGCCACGCGTCGCGCGGGCTTTCAAAAAAGAAAGCGATACCCCACTGCTCCGCGGGACAGGGCATCAGGCGGAGAGTCAGAGCGGAGAAAACGCCGAGCATCCCCTCGCTGCCGAGAAACGCGTCCAGCTCATCGAGCCGTTCGCCGTTTACTTCCAGAAAATGCTCCCCTCGGTGGATATCCCGCACGGTGCCGTCGGCCAGAATCACGCGCGCCGCTTCAAAGTACTTCCTGGCGTCCCCGTAAGCATAAGCGCAGATTCCGGAAGCCGCCATTGCGGCTGCGCCGCCGACCGTCGCGGTGGCCTCCGTCGGCTCTGGCGGCCAGAAAAGACGGACGGGTCCGCCCAGCCTTGCAATCGCCTGCTTCAGCTCCGACAGACGCAGACCTGGTTCCACCGTCAGCAGATATTTTCCGTCCGTTTCGGAATATTCCAGTACCCGGCTGCAGTCGGCCACATTCATCAGATGTCCGCTCAGCGGCACTCCGCTGCCGACAATGCCGGTTTTGCCCCCCTGTACCGTCACCGGAATCCGCTGCTCGCGCAGTTCGCCGAGGATCGCACAGATTTCTTCCTCGCTGCGCGGAAACGAAATGCTTTGCGCGCCTCCAGAAAGCTGGGACTCATCGCGAATATATTCCGTATACGATTCGTCCATAGGAAAAATTGGACGGCTGTTCATGAAATCATACCCCACTATCAAATTATAATCATTCTTGGTTCTTTCGGGTTGCTTTTAAAGGCTTTTCGGAAATCTCGCTGAGATGCTGTAAGACCTTATGCCAGTCGTCCACGATCGCAACGTTGGATTTTCGGTGAATCGGCGCCCGCGGGTCCGAATTGACGGAAACGATAAACCCGCTTTTTTCGATTCCGGCATAAAAGGCCGGCGCGCCCGAAACACCCGCAGCAATGCAGATTTCCGGCTTTGTCATGGCACCCGAAACGCCGATCAGGCTGCTCATGGGCGCCCATGCGCTCATGGCGACCGGACGGCTGACCCCGAATTCAGCCCCTATCTTTTCCGCGGCCTGCGCCATGGCCTCGACGCCCTCGCGGCTTTTTGCCCCCCATCCGGCAGCAAGAATAAACGGCGCGGTTTCCAGATTCTTTTCCTCTTTTCCGGGAATAAAAGCATAGTCCTCGGAGAAGCCGTTTTCCGGGCCTTCCCGGACCGTTCGCTCCTCTACGGCCACGGCGGACCGGCCGTTCCCTTCCGCCGGTTCGGCACAGGACCGGGAAACAGAAAGGCAGTACGGCGCTTTCTTCAGCGCAAATTCCGCCTCCATATGCCCGCCGTATACGGATTTGGTGACGGTAATCTCCTCCCCGGCGCACTGCACGCCGTCGACCGCCGCCATAAACGTGCCCCCGCAGCGCTGCCCCATCCGCACCGCTAGCTCCGACCCAAAGCAGTTCCCGGCAAACAGATAGACTGCTGTTTCCCCGCTGCCTGCCAGTTCGGCAAGCTGATTCAGCACGGTTTCCGTCCGCGCCTGCGGAAGGCCGATCAACACGGCTTTTGGCACCGGGACCGCGCAAAGCAGTTCCTCACGGTCGTCGTCTTCCCTGTGAAACACAACGGCCGTGTCCGCTTCGATTCCATTTGTGCGCTGCTCTAGGAATCCCGCAAGCAGCCGGCACTGGTCCGGGTAATCGTTCGTGCAGGCGTTCAGCACCAGTATTCCTTTCATAAGCGATTCAGCCTGCCTTTCAGATAGTCTCGGTACAGAATTTCCGCCTTTTCCTCCGGCGTATCCGCCTCGATCAGGACGCCTTCCCGCTCCTTCCGGATGGGAACCAGCGAACGCAGCTCCGCGTTGGGGCTGGACAGCAGGGCTTCCGCTCCCGGAAAATTTGACAGCTTCAGCAGGGTAATGGGCTTCTTCCCGTAGGCCATCTTGTCCTTCAGCGTCGGAACGCGCAGATAGGTGCACGGAGCGTCGCCGATGCTCAGAACGCAGGGCGCGGAAACCGTCTGTACCGACGTTCCCCCGTCAACCGCGCCGGTAACGCGCAAGCGTTGTTCGTCCGCCGGCTCCAGCGCAGTCACCTGTGTTACGCAAGGCCACCCCAGCAGTTCCGCCGTCAGAAGCGGTGTGCAGGCGTTGTCGCCGACCTGTGTCTGCCGGCCCATCAGAATAAAATCAGGATGCGCCTGTGTCTGCGCAAAGTCCGTAATGAGCCGGGCGACCACCTCGGGCCGGAACCGTAAATCCGCGTCCCCGGGGTCGACCCGGACAAGCTCGTCGAATTTCAGCGCGGCAAGCGTTTTCAAAAACCGGTCATTGGGCATTCCGCCGACGGTCAGCGCACACCGGTAAAAGCAAAAAGAGCCTGCAGCTCCGTTGTCGGATAGCTTCAGGCTCATTTCCAGCGCACTTTCATCAAAGCTATTCCAGTCCAGCGGCGTGAACGACGTATCAACTTTTAAATCGGACTGGAGGGCCCAATCCTCTTCGGAAAGGGCCTCCAGATCCGGGGTAATGGAAAAAGGAAGTAAGAGTTTCATCATTTTCTGAGTGGAATCAGCGTTCCCATATTCATGATGCCGTTCGGGTCGAACGCCTTCTTGAGGGTATCCAGCATATAGAAGGAAGAACCGTACTCTTCATGAACATAGTGCGCTCTGGCTTTGCCGAGGCCATGGTGGTGAGCGATGGACCCGCCGTACTGAACGACCTGTTCGCAGATGATCCGATTGATGAGGTTGTGGTATTTGTTGATCTCCTCTTCCGGCGGGCAGTCGACGATATTGTAATAGTAAACGAAGTACATATTGGTGCCGTTGATATAGCTGTGGGAGGAATGACCGCCGATCAGCGTGATGTCCGGCACTTCTTCCATAATTCGCCTGCGGGCGGTGTCATAGATTTCATAAATGCAGTCCCAGCAGCCGGAAACCTCGGTGGTGATACCGATGTTCTGTGTCGCCCTGATTTCCTCGCGCTCCTGTGCAATCTGCTCCGGACCCCAGTTCAGGTGGCTGAACCACTTCTCAATATATTTCGGGTCGACCGCTTCGCACTCGTCATAGCGTGCGACGATTTCTTTGATACCGGCTGCCGTGGCCTCGGCGATTGCCGCAGGGCCTTCCGTCGTAAAGATCAGCACGCATTTTCCGGGAGCGGCGAAATGAGAGAAGCTCATGGCGCCGTCGGCGGGGTCGTACAGACGGGCGATGGACGGCTTGTAGCCTTCCACCATCACTTCACGAAGCACTTCAAAGCCGGTTTTCATGTTGTCCAGCGTGTAACCCATAAATTGATTGTTTTCCGGACGGTACTTGAATATTTTGACGGTTACTTCCGTAATGTAGCAGAGGGCGCCTTCGTTGCCGATGATGATATTTCTGATATCAGGACCGACGGAGCGGCGCGGAACGTTCTTGATGCGGCAGATTTTTCCGTTGGGAAAAACCGCTTCCAGGCCGACGACCATGTCTTCGATGCCACCGTACAGAGTGGAGAACTGGCCGATGCTGCGAGTTGCTACCAGGCCGCCCATCTGTGCCAGAGGTTTGGACTGCGGGGAATGTCCGGTGGTATAGCCCTGCTCACGGAGCATATCGTCCAAGTCCTGTAAGGGAACGCCGCACTGGCAGGTAACCTGCATATTGTATTGATCCACCTTCAGGACCTTGTTCATCTGGGAACCGTCGACAACAACCGAGTTTTCCAAAGCTGTTTCCAGCCCGCCCTCGATGGCGGAATGACCGGTACGCGGCACAATATTAATCTGATATTCATTTGCGAATTTCAGCACATCAGCGACCTCTTCCGTGCTGTGTACATAAACAACTGCCGCGGGGATCGGCTGTGTATATACTTCGCAGACCTGTTCATATTTTCTGTAACGATCGAGGCTGCTTTCTTTTAAAACCTGTTCATCCGTGATTACGTTTTCTTCTCCAAGAATTCGGATCAGGCCTTCCACGATGCTTTGTCTTTCAATTAGTGCCATGCTGTTTACTCCTTTTCTTCATCTCATTTTGACCAATAAAAAAAGAGAAAGCAACTTTCAAATGGGTATACGCCCATTAAAAAGTTACTTTCTCTTACTCTCTTTGGTAACTGACTTCAGTATAACGGCTGGTACTTTATTTGTCAATTGTTTAATTTGACCAGTTCTTCTAAATTTTATTTAGTGTTTTTGTTTAATGACAACTTGCAATATTTGCTGTATACTGTCATCAGTTACTATCAGAGAGATTGAGAGATTGAGTAGCTTCAACCGATCCGCCGTTCATGCGGATGGGTTGAAGTTACTCTTTTTTTCTCTAAAATTATTGTGCACAGATAATTTCAGGGCGTCTCTCGTCATCCTGCTGCTAAACAAAAAAGAGGAGGAAATGTTAAATGAACAAAGTATTTATCAAAAAATACGGCACTCTCCTGCTGCTTGCCGCAGGTGCAGGCATCATTTTCCAGTTACCGTACATCCGTGAAACCTTCTATGTTCAGATTCAAAACGCAATGCAACTTACCAACGAGCAGATGGGTCTTCTGTCGTCCGGTTATGCTTCAATGGCCCTGTTATCCTATTTCGTCGGCGGTATGATCGCCGATAAATTTTCCGCAAGGAAACTGCTGACTTTTTCATTCATCATAACCGGTGTTCTGGGCCTCTGGTTCTCCATGTTTCCCGGCTATAACGTCTGCCGCATCATCTTTGTTTTAATGGGTATTTCCACCATTATTACATATTGGTCGGCGTGCATCAAAGCGACCCGTATGCTTGGTTCCAGCGAGGAACAGGGCCGCTTGTTCGGCCTTCAGGAAGGCCTTCGCGGCATTATGAACGCTCTGTTGGTATTCGGTATGATGGCGGCCTATAATCATTTTGCAGATAAGGTTCTGGGCGCACAGTGGGCCATCCGTGTCTGCGCGATCGTCGTTATCATTATCGGTATCCTCAACTGGTTCTTTATTGAAGACACAAAAAGGGAAGAAAACTCCGAGAGCATCCTCGACATTGCAAAAGGCATGCTGCATGCCATGAAGCTGCCGCGCGTATGGGTTATCTGCGCGATCGTCTTTACCGCATACAGCATTTATGGGATGCTGGGCTACCTGAACACCTACTGTGTGACGGTTTACGGTGCTCCGGAATCCGTGGGCACAATGCTCGGCGCCTTCCGCTACGTCATTCAGGCCATCGGCGGCGTCATCGGCGGATTCCTGGCTGATAAGATCGGCTCCCGCATCAAGGTTATCATCGGTTCTGCCGTACTGTTCATCGCGTCCTTCCTCGGATTCCTGGTTCTGCCGGAATCAACCGCGGTGCTGAACGTCGTTATTGTCAACTTCATCTTTGGCCTGTTCATCATCTATGTTGTACGTTCCATGTACTTCGCCATCATCGACGACGCACATCTTCCGGTCAATTCCACCGGCCGTGTTTCCGGCTTCGTATCTTTTCTGGGCTATTCCCCCGACATTTTCATGTATACCATGATCGGCAGCTGGATGGACAAGAACCCCGGCAAAGCGGGCTATAACATGATGTTTGTCTATGCCTTAGTAATGGCCGCTCTTTGCTGTGTCTTTGCTTTCGTTCTGTTCCGGATTGTCAAAAAGGACGAAAAGAAAGCGGGGAGCATCTTGACTGCCTGAGCTTGATAAAAACTCTGCAACCCTTGCTCAACAAACGCTCCGAAAAATGAGGCCTGCCGCCAAGCACAGCGGCAGGCTTCTTTGTTATTATTGATCCGCATCAGAAAACCATTTCCGTGCTTCTTTTGTTTTTATGCCTTGCCATGATTTTACAAATCTGTTATAATAACTTCGTAAAAATATGTTATGTGGCCCTGTAGTTAGATGTAACTAACTCGTTTGGAGGCAACAGAAAATGAAACAGATAAAGGAGACGAACAAGAATGGCAACAAGAAGAGGCCCCCGTTTCAAGGAATGCAGACATTTGGGGGTAAATATCTGCGGACACCCAAAGGCGATGAAGAGGGCAAACGCACCGGCCTTCAGTAAGAGAAGGAAGGTTTCGGAATACGGCCTGCAGCTGATCGAAAAGCAAAAAGTTAAGGCATACTTCGGAATTCTGGAAAAGCAGATGGTGCGTTATTATTCCGCGGCGGAAAGGGCTCCGGGAAAAACAGGCGACGCTCTGCTGCAAACGCTGGAACGCCGTCTGGACAATATGGTGTACCGGATCGGCTTCGCCAATTCCATCCGTCTGGCGCGCCAGCAGGTAACGCACGGCCATATTCTGGTAAACGGTCAAAAAATTACAATTCCATCCTATACGATTCAGCCGGGCGACGTGGTTTCCCTTCGTGAAAAATCCAGAAGCAACGAAGCGTTCCGCGCTAATTTTTTGGAGGGAAAGGGGTTTGCCGTGCCTTATGTGACACGCGATTTCAACGCTTTCAGCGGCACACTTCTCCGCCTGCCCCTCCGGGACGAAATCCCCGTAGAAATCGACGATCAGCTGGTCGTCGAGCACTACTCGAGGTAACCGCCATGCCCGGCCCTCCCTGCAAATATTGTCAGCCCGGATATTGGGAATGGACTTTAGGAAAACAGGACGTTTGGAACAACCTTTTCGTCCCACCGGAGCAACTGGAAACTCCCGTTTTTGTCAATGCCTGCGCGGTGGATAGGCAGTGTCTCCTGCTGGACAGTAACTGGGTTTGCCATCCCGGTATCGAATCGGTGCTGGGTTTTGTGCAATACGTCTTTCTCCCCACCGTATGTTACTATGTCCTTCATCCCGAAAACGGCCGACTGATGACCCCGGTTCAGTCTTCCCCGGAGCTTCTGGAAACGATCCGAAGATCCGACTCTCCACACCGACTGGCTATGAGCGGCTTTGTTTATGAACTGAGCGCCGTATGGCGTCGTTCCGCAGAAACGCAATGGGCTGCTTTGGGCTGCTTCTGCGACCATTTCAACCGCTACTGGGAACATCAGGACGTCCTGTTCAGCCTGAGCGTTTTCTCCGACGTGGAAAAGGTTGTCTTTTATCTGAAAGAGCAGGTCTGGTGTGAAGAACTGTTTCAGGAGGAATTCGGATACACCTATTCTCAATTGGATGAATTATGCCGCCGGTTCAAAACGGAGCCCTTTGCGAAATATTTGTTTCTTAACTGGCTCAATATCAGGGCCGGCTGTCTGGTTTGAAAAAGGCCCGCGGCGAATTCAAAAAGCGAGCTGTAAATAGAATGATTCTCAATAAAAGGCTGCCTCCAAACGATGATTGTTGTTTGGAGGCAGTTTTTTGTAATGAGGTTATTCTTATCATAACAAACCTTACGGATAAAAAAGCCCTCCCAGCCGCCAAAAGGTGGTTGAGAGGGTGTCCCAAATAGAATTGAGCTAATTATTGTATTATAGATTCGTGCACAAACCTATCCCCCATAATTATAAAAGCTCAATTTTAATTGTATTATAGCAGAATGGTTAATGATTTTCAAGAAAAAAATTCACCAATTAATTCCATGCAGATTTGTCTATGAAGCTGTTTATAGCAGTGTTCCGGCTATTCGGGAAGAATATGATTGTACAATCAGGATAAAGTGAAGTATAATAAAATAAAGCAGGTGATGATTATGAAGGGAAAAATTATTCGAAACTTAACAGATTATAACGGAAAACCGGTTTGGGTGGAATTTGAAAACCCGGACGCATGCAGCTGTGCAAACTGCGGAGCTTGCCGGTCAAGCGATGCCGAAGCGCATCTTTACACCAGCGGCGTATATCGTGCCGAGGGTCATTTTCTCGTTTCGCTTACAAATGAAACGCATCGTTTCCATGAGTTCACCCCGCGTATCCTTGCTATTTACGAGTGGCAGGAATAGAGAACGGCTATCGGATCCCGCATAAATTTTAACTTCTCTGAAATAATAGTAGAAATAAAATCTATAGGAGTTAGTTATGGGGATTGTAAATATGAATAATAAAAATCAAACCTGCATTGACGAATGCAACAAATGCGCACAGGCATGTTTGGAATGTATGAAAATGTGCCTTGACGAACCCGACGTAGCAAATAGAAAGAAGTGCATTGCCAAACTTCATGAATGTGCTTGTATCTGTAAAGAAACATCATCCTTTATGGCGGCAGATTCCTGCCATGCTATGGAATTATGCAAACTATGCGCGACGATTTGTAATGAGTGCGCTCAGGAATGCGGAGCATTTAAAGATGATCACTGTGCGAAATGCGCTGCAGAATGCAGAAAATGCGTACAGGAATGTCAGTCCATGCAGTAATCGACGGCGAATAACTAATTTTACTCGGAGAATCGCCGTTGAAATCGAAATGCTATATTATAGGGCTCTATAATAAATGTTGGGGTAAAGAATAGAGCTTTGAAAAAAAGAGTAAAAAAACAGAGCATATTCGATGAAAAACCTTTAAAATGGAAATTGTGAACATCACCATTATGGAGGTCATCGAAATGCTCTGTACTCATTCTATCGAAAAACTGATTGGATTAAAAGAGATAATCGTAAAAAATGTAAAACAAAAGCCGGATCGGACGGAAA
>UREO01000006.1 GCA_900546895.1 uncultured Oscillospiraceae bacterium | reverse complement strand
ACAAAATGCTGCATTTCAACACGCTGCTGCAAAATAATCTTGTATTGGTTTACAGAAAATGGTATCATAAGATGTATTTTTATATGCGAATACGTTGGCTGGCGCCTGTTTCCCGGTTCTTAACCGGTTTGATGCGGGGGCTGGAAGGATTGCCCGGTGTTGTCCGGAAAAGGACGCTGCCGCCGGGGTGACGAAGAGAAGGAGGAGGTCTGATCTTGCCAAAAGTAAGTGTGGTTGTACCGGTATACAACGTGGAAAAGTATTTGGCGCAGTGTGTCGAAAGCATTTTGGCGCAGACGCTGACAGATATAGAGATTCTTTTAGTAAACGACGCATCGACCGACCGTTCGCTGGAGCTTGCGCGGACGTATGAGAAGGATTCCCGTGTCCGGGTGCTGGACAAGCCCCATGGGGGGTTGGGAAATACCCGCAATTACGGCGCCGCCCGCGCCACCGGAAAATACCTCTCTTTTGTGGATTCCGACGACTGGCTTGACCCGGAGGCACTGCAGAACCTGTATTTCTCTGCGGAAAAATGTTCCGCCGATATGGTCGTCTTTAACTTTGTACGCGAAAACAGGAAAGCGAAGGAGCACCGTGTCTGCAAGCTGCCGGTGAGTTTTCCGGCTTTCGACCGGGAAACGCGGGAAATCCTGCTCCGGGAGCTGATCGGCCCCGACCCGACGGACAGCCCTTGGCGGCAGGTAGAGATGCTCGGCTGCGCGTGGCGCAGGTTTTTCCGCCGGGAGTGGTTTCTGGAAAATCACCTTTCGTATTTTAATGAGCAGGAAATTATGCTGGAGGATCTTCCGGTATCGATCATGGCGCACTGCCTGACGGACAAAGTGCTTGTTCTTGGCGGGGCCTATTATCATTACCGTTATAATCCCGAGTCGTTAAGCACCCGGTATCGTCCCCGGAAAATGGAAATGATGACCGCCTGTTACCACGTAGTGCGTGAATTTTTGCAGAAAAAGGGTCTTTACGCCCAGTATGGGGAACGCCACTTTGCGTGGCTTCTCCGCAGTGCGGCGCATTCCTCTCTGGTCAATTGCTTCAGTCCTTATCATGATGTGGGTTTTGCGAAAAGATACAAAGAGGTGCGCGGCATTCTCCGGAATCCGGTGCTCCGGGTTGCGGCCCGTTCCGACTACCTGAAAAACGGCACCCGTGCGGACAGGATCATTCTGCGGGTTATCCGGTCCAGAATAACGCCGGCCGTCTATTTGTTCTACCGGTTTTATTCCAATATGCTGTTGAAAAACGCGGGGAAAAGATAATGGCGAAAAAACGTGTTCTTTTTATTAATTACAGCCTGCACAGCGGCGGCATTGAAAAAAGCCTGGTCACGGTGCTATCTTTGTTCGATTATGAAAATTACGAGGTCGACCTTCAGCTTTTCGCAAACGACGGCCTGTTTCTGAACCGCGTTTCACCGAAGGCAAACCTTCTGCCTCCGCTCTTTCCGGCGGAGTATAAATTAAATATCCGCCAGGCCTTTTTTGCCCTCATCAGAAAGGGGCATCCGCGGATCGCGCTCTGCCGCCTGCTGGTTTCCTTTGCCGGTCTGCGCGGGACCATGGGCGAGCGGCTGGTGCGCATGTGGAACGTGGAAAGACGTTTTATCCGGCCTTCCCGAAAGGAATACGACGCGGTGGTGGCCTTTATGGAAGGCCAGCCGATTTATTATGCCGTAACCAAGGTCAAAAGCCCCGTCAAGATCGGGTTTATCCACGGCGACTATACGGCGATGGGCTTGAACACCGAGTTTGACCGCGCGTTTGTCGGAAAACTGACCGCGCTATGCACGGTTTCCGAATCCTGTAAGACTGCGCTTGAGAACACTTTTCCGGAGTATTCCGACCGGTTCCATGTGATCTACAATATTATTTCCTCCACTTTCATGCGCCAGATGGCCGAAGAGCCTGCCGATTTTGAAGATGATTTTTCCGGCCTGCGCGTACTGTCCATCGCCCGCCTTTCCCACCAAAAGGGACTTGACATTGCGCTGCCCGCCATTGCCGCGTTAAAGAAGAAGGGGCTTCGCTTTAAGTGGTATATCATCGGAATCGGTCCGGAAAAGGAAAACCTGGAGGCGACGATCCGGGAACTCGACATCGGCGATACCGTCCGGTTCATGGGGGAGCGCCCCAATCCGTACCCGTATCTGAAGGCTTGCGACATCTACCTGCAGCCGTCCCGGTTCGAGGGCAAGTCCATCGCTGTCGACGAGGCGATGGTCATGTGCCGTCCGATTCTTCTCACCGATTTTTCCACGGCCCGCGATCAGATCGATTCCGGCAGAAACGGACTGATCGTTCCCATGGACAGCGAAGGGGTAGAAGCGGGTTTGGAGGATTTGCTGCTGCATGAGGAGAAACGCGCGGAGTTTTCACAGGCTTTGGCACAGTGTGATTATACCAATGAAGAAGAAATCAAAAAGCTGTATGCGTTGATTGACGGCAGATAACAGAAAAAAGCTCTTGCTTTGGTGCCAAAGCAAGAGCTTTTTCCGACTGACGGCAATGTCTGCCGTTACAGGGGACGGTCAGCCCGCGTTTTCCTGTTTTTCCGGATGGGATTTATCCCAGAGCTTTTCCGCGACGGGAGCCCAGTTTGTAGCGGCGTTGACGCATTTTGCGCTCAGCTCCTCAACATCCTCGGGATGAGTCATGTCCGTGGATTGTGCGCCGGACTTGTGTACTATGTCGGACAGTCTGCCCGGATTGTCGAGCAGCGGGCAGGGGCGCAGGTGGTTTCCGTTAAACGGCTGGTTTTTGCGGTACTGCATGAACAGAGGGGACTGGTATGCTTCCAAAAGTGTTTTTTCCTTGATGTTGGAATCGGCGTAATGGATAAACGCACACGGCTCAATATCCCCGTTCGCGTTGATATGCAGGTAGCAGCGTCCGCCCGCAATGCATCCCTGTACATACTCGCCGTCGTTCCAGAAGTCCATGGTGAACAGCGGCTTGGTTTCCCTGAATTTCCGGATCTGGTGATACATGTATTCACGCTGTTCCGCGGAAGCCATCAATTCCGGAACAGCATCTACGCCGACCGGCATGTAGGTGAAGAACCAGGCAAATTTACAGCCCATGGCAATGAGCTCGTCAAAATATTCTTCGCTGCCAATGACGTCGGTATTTTTGCTTGTATAGCAAAGCGACGCACCAAACGGAAGGTGTTTCTTTTTTAAGATATTCATTGCTTTGACAACTGCCTGATAGGTGCCTTTTCCGCGGCGGAAATCCGTTTCCTCTTCGCGGCCCTCAATACTGATTGCGGGAACAAAGTTTTTAACCCTCAGCATTTCATCGGCGAAATCCTCGTCAATCAGCGTACCGTTTGTAAAGGCCAGAAATTCGCAGTCGTCGTGCTTTTCGCACAGCCTGATGATATCATTTTTCCGTACCAGCGGCTCGCCTCCGGAGTAAATATACATGTAAGTACCGAGTTTTTTCCCCTGCTCAATAATGCTGTCGAGCGTTTCAAAGCTCATGTTCATCTTGTTGCCGTATTCCGCTGCCCAGCATCCCGTACAGTGCAGATTGCAAGCAGAGGTCGGATCCATCAGGATTGCCCAGGGAATATTGCAGTTGTATTTTTCCACCAGCCTGTTTTTGCGCCGACTGCCGAGAATGGAAGCATTGATCAGAAAATTTTCAAACATTTTTTTTCTGACATCGGCATCAATATCACTATAAAGACTCATAATCAATTTATACCAGTTGTTGTTTGGATCCTTTAGAAACTCTTCAATCATGGCATAAGCATTGTGATATAAATCGTCTTTGTCAAATTTACGCACCCAATTTAAAACTTTTGGTACGTTTTCCTCGGGATTGCTGTCCAGATAGCTCAACGCTTTTTTTAGCCCGTAGGATTCCAGTCTTTCATTTACAGTTCCCATTACGCATTGCTCCTTTTCATAGATTAAGCGCCGTGTACACTATTTAACTGTATGTTAGCATGATCCGGAACGGTTGTATCTATACAAAACGACGCTACAGTCCAAATATCATACATAACCGGGAAAGTGTCATATAACCACAAAACAAGGCCCGGGCCTAATTTATTTGACTTTGACATCCCTTTATTGTATTATCAAAAGAGTCCTAAATCATGGATACGGAGGCTGGATTATGCAGTTGAAAAACATACTGAAAGAATTAAAATATACCTGCTCCGGCAATACGGACGTTGAAATAACCGATATCGTTTATGATTCGCGCAAGGTGGTCAAAGACTGCGTGTTTGTGTGCCTGTGCGGTTCTTCCGTTGACAGCCACGACTTTGCGCAGCAGGCGGCGGACGCCGGCGCGGCCGCGATTGTCGCGCAGCGGCCGGTAACGGTGCGCAATGCGGCAGTGATTTTGGTGGAAAGTACGCGCTATGCCATGGCGGTGATGGCGGCGGCTTATTTCGGGCATCCCGCTGACCAGCTTCGCGTGGTGGGCATTACCGGCACGAAGGGCAAAACGACGGTTTCCTATATGATCCGTTCCATTTTAGAAGCGGGCGGAATCAAGACCGGCATCATCGGGACCATCGGGACGGTTGTTGGTGACGAAGTGATTCAGACGAACAACACCACGCCGGAATCGTACGATGTGCAGCGTTTCCTGCGCAAAATGGCGGACAGCGGCTGCAAAGCCGCCGTGATCGAGGCCTCTTCCATCGGGCTAAAGGACCACCGCGTGTCGGGCTTTGTCTTTGACATCGGGCTGTTCACCAATTTTTCGCCCGACCATATCGGCGGCAGCGAGCATAAAACGCTGGAAGAGTACCTGCAGTGCAAAAGCATGCTGTTCCGGCAGTGCCGGACCGGTATTATCAATATAGACGATGAAAATTACTCCGGAATGATAGAAGGCCATACCTGTACGATCGAGACCTACGGCTTTTCACAGAAAGCCGGGCTGCGCGCGGGCAATGAAAAGCTCATTTCGCGCCCGGGTTATCTCGGCGTTCATTTTGACCTTGAAGGCCAGCTTGGCTTCGGCGTGGACGTTGATATTCCAGGACGGTTCAGCGTTTACAACGCGCTTGCGGCCGTGGCGGTCTGCCGCCATTTTGATATGACCCAGCAGGCGATCGCCGAAGGACTGAACACGGTCAAGGTCAAGGGAAGGGTGGAACCGGTCAGTGTTCCCGGAAATTACACTCTGCTGATCGATTATGCGCACAATGCGCTGAGTATGGAAAATATTCTGGAAACTCTGCGCGAGTACCATCCTCACCGCCTGATCTGTATGTTCGGCGCCGGGGGCAACCGCGCGCGTTCCCGCCGCTATGAAATGGGCGAGGTCAGCGGAAAACTCGCCGACCTTTCCGTGATTACGGCGGATAATTCACGCTACGAGGATGTCATGGACATTATTGAGGACATCAAGGTCGGAATCGCCAAAACGGACGGAAAATATGTGGTCATTCCCGACCGTAAGGAAGCGATCAAATACTGCATGAAGAACGCCGAAGACGGCGACATCGTCGTTCTGGCGGGCAAAGGCCACGAGGATTATCAGGAAATTCAGGGCATCAAATATCATTTGGATGAACGCGAGGTTATCGCGGATATTATCAACGGAAAAATATAGGTGATCGTATGAGAATGACAGTTGGAGAAATTATCGCCGCTTGCGGCGGGAAGCTGCTCTGCGGCGATCCCAATACCCTGATCATGTCGGTCAGCACGGACAGCCGCAAGATCCAGTTCGGCACCCTCTTTGTCCCCATCGTGGGGGAAAAGACGGACGCCCATTCGTTTATCAGCGCGACTTTTGCGGCGGGGGCTGCCGCAACGCTCACACAGGAGCACGACGGGATGATCGACTCCCACGCGTGGATCCGCGTGCAGAATACGGAACAGGCCCTGCAGAGGATCGCGGCCGTTTACCGGCAGCGGTTCCGTATTCCGTTTGTCGGAATTACGGGAAGCGTAGGCAAAACGACCACGAAGGAAATGGTTGCCCTCGCGCTTTCCGGCTCGTTCAACGTGATGAAAACCGAAGGAAACTATAACAGTCAAATCGGGCTTCCGCTGACCATGTTCCGGATTTCCGACAGGCATCAGGCCGCCGTGGTGGAAATGGGGATGAGCAATTTCGGGGAAATGAGCCGTCTGGCACAGATTGCCGCGCCGGACTATGCCGTTATGACCAATATCGGCATTTCCCATATTGAGCAGCTCAAAACGCAGCAGAATATTTTGAGCGAAAAGCTCCATATTACCGATTGCTTCCATAAGGATTCCATCCTGTTTCTGAACGGGGACGACGCGCTCCTTGCGGGCCTGCACGGGAAACCGGGAATCAAAATCGTCTGGTTCGGCACCGCTTCCTGGTGCGATTTCCGGGCGGAAAATATCCGCACGGCGGCCTCGTCCACCCGGTTCACTCTAATAATACCGGGCGGGTCCTGTGAGGTGGAACTTCCGGCGCTGGGGCTTCATAACGTGACCAACGCGCTGGCCGCTTTAGCGGTTGCCAGAACGCTCGGTGTCCCGATGGAAAAGGCCGCTGCAAAGCTTGCGGTGTACCGGCCCCTTGCCATGCGCCAGCAGATCCATCACGTCAGCGATGTCACGATCATCGACGATTCCTATAACGCCAGCCCCGACGCAATCAGAAGCAGCGTTGACGTCCTGTGCGGCTTCCATACGGGCAAGCGCATCGCGGTGCTGGCTGATATGCTGGAGCTTGGGGGTTTCTCTCAGCAGGCGCATTTTGATGTGGGCGCGTACACCGCCCGGACGGGGGTGGACATCGTGCTGACGGTCGGCGAACGGGCCAGAGAAATCGCCGAAGGGGCGCGCAGCGTCAATCCGGACTTCGTCTGCTATTCCTGCGGAGACAATGCGGAAGCGGTTGCAAAGCTCAAATCCCTTCTGACCGGGGGAGACGTGGTGCTTGTTAAGGGTTCCCGCGGAATGAAAACCGATCAGATCGTCAAAGCTCTGCTTTAAAACGGTCTCCTGTTTTTGCTCCCTCCTTGAAGGAACTGGCAGGCAAGGCCTGACTGAAGGAGTTTTAACTCCCTCCGGCGCATTGTCACTTCTCTTTTTTTGACATTCTCCCGCGACGGACTTTTTTAGCCCGCCGCTTTTCTTTCCAGAAATACAGCAGTTGATTCTGTAACAAGTTTGCGTCACTCCCCCGCCGAAGGCGGGGGAGTGACGCCCTTTGTCTCGCAAACGGAAAGGGAATTGCCATAAGATAATTATTTAACAATTTCAGCATCCAAAGATTGCAATAAATTGTGAAATTTTTCATAATTCTGGTCTTTGCCTGTTGCGTTCCGGAAAAACATGTGTTAAAATGTTACTAATTTGTAATATGTGTAACGAATATGTATCATTTTTTCAGATAGGAAGTAGAAAAAAGAGTAACGGAAGTGCAGCAGGAGGTTAAAATGAAAAAGGGGTTCGGGTTTCTATCAGCGTTCGTCGCGGCAATTCTTATCGCTATCCTTTCGATGAATGTTTCTTCAACCGTCAGCGCGGCAAGCGCCAAAACAGGAGTCGGACTTTCCGAACATGTCCTCAAGTCCTATAAAGAGGGATGGAAATACCGTGCCGGCGGGTACGGCCAGTTTTCCGGCGGAGTACGCGGAACCGACTGCTCCGGCCTGATCAAGTCGTATCTTTGGTGGACAGGCGATTCCAGCGACCCCAGACCCAGTTTGGTTTCCGTAGCCGGAAGCTCCGGCGCGATGCTCGATTCCGCCAGCTCAAAAGGTAAAATCAATTACTCCGATTCCTCCTCTCTGCCGCGAATCCACGGGCTGATTCTGTACCAGCCGGGCCATGTCGGTGTTTATGTTGGCAATAACATGGCGGTAGACAATCGTGCGACAGGGGTCAATATCAAATACGAAAAAGTTTTCGGCCGCGATACGCCAAAATGGACCATGTGGTTCAAACTGCCCCAGATTACATATCCGACCACAGGCTTTGCAAGCTTCAACGGCCAGAAGTATTACTATGAAAACGGCCAGTATGTCGTCAATACGACCAGAACCATTTCAGGCGTTACCTATTCATTCGGCGCTTCCGGCGCACTGACCGCTACCTCCGGGGAGGCAATTCAGGCTGCTGTGGAGTCCTCTGGCACGGCCACTTACCTTACACTTCAGGCGGATTCCAAAGGCGCGGATGTGGAAAAGCTGCAGCAGCGTCTGAAGGATCTTGGGTACTATTATGAATCGGTAAACAATTATTATGATTACTGCGTGTCCGATGCTGTCACCGCGTTTCAGAGCGCGGCGGGGATCAATCCCACCGGTATTGCCGACCCGGCCACACAGACAAAGCTGTTTGCGTCCGGCGCGGTGAAAAACCCGAAGCCGGGAACCGTTACGCCGGGCATGCATTCCTCGCTGGTTCTTTCTATGCAGAAAAGGCTGATCGCTTTGGGCTATATGACCGGCGACCCGACCATTTACTACGGGGACCTTACCAAACAGGCCGTTCTGGCCTACCAGAAGGCTTCCGGTCTTGCGCAGACTGGAATTCTGGATCAGGCCGCCCTGAGCGTCCTTTATTCGGATGCCGCGGTGAAAGCCCCGGCGCAGCCGGTTTCCTCCGTAGCGGAGAAGAGCCTTTCCGCTGAAGCTGCTGTGGAAAGTAAATCCGGGACCATCGTCTTCAGCAACATGGTTCCCGCCGTCAACGCCGCGGCGGCTGACAGAAGTGTACAGGAAGCTTCCGGTTCCGACGGCGGTATGATTTTCAGCGTCGTGCTGTTGTCGGTATTTTTGTCCGGCGCCTTTATGACGGTGAAAAGGATTCTAGCTTTACGAAAAAGAACGGCAGCGGTTATTATTAAAAAATGAACAGCTTGATTTCTTAAAAATCCCGCTGAAATCCCGCAGGAGACTGCGGGATTTTTTCATCCATTTAACAATTATTTTGTCTGGAGAAAAACAGAGTATTTCAACGGAAAACAGAGGAAAATTAATAAAATTCGTATGTAATTTAAAAAATTGATAGAAATTTGAGGAAATATTCAAAAAAATCTTGACAAATCGTTTTTGTGACACTATATTTGATATGTTGCGTTTGCATCTGAATTCTATATCGGCGACGCTTCACTGCCGCAGTCAGCAATGACCGCGAAAAATCCTTTGCGGAGGGCAGTGGCAACGGCGTGGCTGGGATTGCGTTTAACCGCTTGGCTTAACGTAACTAATTTTACCGCAAAGGGGATGCACTATTTGGAAAATCCATCCATCATTTCATTAAAAAACATCGCGGTATCGTTTGACGGAGAAATTGTGCTGAAGGATTTTAACCTCAGCATCAGGGACGGTGAATTTGTCACCCTGCTCGGACCTTCCGGCTGTGGAAAAACGACAACCCTCAGGATCATCGGCGGCTTTGTCAAACCGGACACGGGCGATGTTTTTTTCAATGGCAAAAAAATCAACGATCTTCCGCCACATAAAAGGGAGGTCAACACCATTTTTCAGAAATATGCCCTGTTTCCGCATCTGAACGTATACGACAACGTCGCGTTCGGTATGAGAGTACACGGCAAGAGCGAAAATCAGATCAAAGCAACCGTAAAAGAAATGCTCAACCTTGTCAATCTGAACGGTTTCGCACACAGAAATGTCAATCTGCTTTCCGGTGGTCAGCAGCAGCGCGTGGCCATCGCCAGGGCGCTTGCGAATGAACCGAAGGTTTTGCTCCTTGACGAACCATTGGGTGCGCTCGATTTAAAGCTGAGAAAGGATATGCAGGTTGAGCTTAAAAAGATACAGCAGCAGACCGGGATTACTTTTGTTTTTGTTACCCATGATCAGGAAGAAGCGCTTTCCATGTCCGATACCGTCATGGTTATGGACAAGGGCGCCATTCAGCAGATCGGCTCTCCGCGCGACATTTACAACGAGCCGAAAAATGCTTTTGTTGCTGATTTTATCGGAGAAAGCAATATCCTTGACGGCGTGATGCATGAGGATTATCTTGTGGAATTTGCGGGATACCCTTTCAAATGCGTCGACAAAGGCTTTGCACCGGACGAGCCTGTGGATGTGGTGATCCGCCCGGAGGACATCGACGTGGTCGAGCCGGACACCGGCCATCTGTCGGGAATTGTCACCAGTGTGACCTTTAAGGGTGTTCACTACGAAATCATTGTGGACGTCCGCGGCTTTAAATGGATGATCCAGTCGACCGATTTTCAGGAGGTCGGCAAAAAAATAGGAATGATGCTTCAGCCGGACGATATCCACATTATGCATAAATCGGAATACTCCGGTATGTTCGGCGATTACAGCACCTTCAGCGACGAAATGGACGAAGACAGTCAGCCTCTGCCCGAAGAAGGGGAGGTCGAGAGTTAAGAATGAAAGCAAAATCAGCCGCGGCTCCTTATGCTGCATGGATGTCCATTTTTATTATTGTTCCGATGGTTTTGGTCGTTGTTTTTGCGTTCACCGATAAAAGCGGGGCGTTTACCTTTAAAAATATCGCCGAAGTCGGACAGTATTCCAATGTTTTTCTGCGCTCCATCTGGCTGGGCGCTCTGGCCACTGTGATTTCTTTGCTGCTGGGGTATCCGCTTGCCTATATTATTTCCCATATCGGTGTGCGCAGGCAGGGCATGATGATTATGCTCGTCATGCTGCCGATGTGGATGAATTTTCTGCTCCGTACCTACGCCTGGATGACTCTTCTGGAGGACAACGGCATCATCAACAGCCTGCTTGCGTCCTTCGGTCTGGGAAAGCTGCATTTGATCAATACGCAGGGCGCGGTTGTGCTTGGAATGGTCTACAACTATATTCCGTATATGATCCTGCCGCTTTACTCCGTACTTACCAAAATTGATTCCAGTGTGATTGAAGCGGCCCAGGACCTCGGTGCGAATCAGATGCAGGTATTTTCAAAGGTCATTTTTCCTATGAGCATGCCCGGGGTAATTTCCGGAATCACCATGGTCTTTGTACCGGCGGTCAGTACCTTTATCATTTCCAAAATGCTCGGCGGCGGCGCCAATTTGATGATCGGCGATCTGATTGACATGCAGTTTCTGGGAAGCGCCTACAACCCGAATCTGGGTTCCGCCATTTCGTTGGTCCTTATGGTGCTGATTCTTATCTGCATGGGGATTATGAACCAGTTTGACGACGGGGAGAGCAACGGGGGAGGAATCATGATATGAAAACAATTTCAAGGATTTATTCAGCCGTCCTGTTCCTGTTCCTCTACGCGCCGATTTTCGTACTGATCGTTTTTTCCTTTAATAATTCCACTACGATGAGCCGTTCTGTCTGGTCGGGCTTCTCTTTTAAATGGTACGCGCAGCTGATGCAGGACGGCATGCTCCTGAACGCTCTGAGAAACACGCTGGTCATCGCGGTAATCGCGGCGGTCGTTTCTACCGTTCTGGGAACGGCCGCGGCCATCGGCATCAACGGTATGAACAAATGGATGAAGCGCATGGTCATGAATGTAACCAATCTGCCCATGGTCAATCCCGAGATTGTCACCGGCGTTTCCCTAATGCTGCTGTTCGTGTTTTTCGCAAAGGGCATGGGAAACGTATCGCTCGGCATGTTTTCCCTGATCCTGGCGCACATTACCTTCTGTCTGCCTTACGTGATTCTGTCCGTCATGCCGAAGCTCCGCCAGATGGATTCCCATCTGTATGAAGCGGCACAGGACCTTGGGTGCAGCCCGGTTCTTGCCTTTTTTAAGGTGGTTCTGCCGGAAATCATGCCGGGAATTGTGACGGGTATGATTATGGCCTTCACCCTTTCCATAGACGATTTTGTCATCAGCTATTTTACAAGCGGGACCACACAGACGCTTCCGATCTTCATCTATTCCATGACAAGAAAGAGAATCAGCCCTGAGATCAACGCGCTGTCCACATTGCTGTTCGGCACGATCATGGTGTTGCTCATCATTGTCAATTTCCGCCAGTCGAAAGACAAGAAAGCGGAAGAAAACCTGATTGAGGAGGCGTGAGATTTGAAAAGAACGATTGCAGCTCTGGTAGCTGCCGTACTGCTTGCCGCCACTGTCAGCCCGTCGGCGTTTGCGTCTTCGGAAGAGCCCGAACAGCCCGCCGCGCCGAAAACAGGGGTGACCATCAATGTATACAACTGGGGCGAGTATATTTCGAACGGCGTCGACGATACGCTTGACGTCAACAAGGAGTTTACCAAACGAACCGGCATCGACGTGAACTATACCACGTTCGACACCAACGAATCCCTTTACTCCAAGCTTGCCAACGGCGGGGCGAACTACGACATTATCATTCCTTCGGATTATATGATTTCGAAGCTGATTGAAGAGAAAATGATTGAAAAGCTGGATTTCAGCAATATTCCGAATTTCCAGTATATTGACAAACAGTTCCGCAACCCGAAATACGACCCGAAAAATGAATATTCCGTTCCCTACACCTGGGGGGTAGTCGGCATTTTTTACAATAAAAAATACGTAAAAGAGCCGGTCGACAGCTGGAAAATTTTGTGGGATAAAAAGTACGCGGGAAAAATCCTGATGTTCGACAATCCGCGCGATTCCTTCGGCATCGCTCAGAAAATTCTAGGCTATTCCTACAACAGCACGAATGTGGAGGAGTGGGAGAACGCCGCGAAGCTTTTAAAGGAGCAGAAGCCGCTTGTTCAGGCCTATGTCATGGACCAGATTTTTGACAAAATGTCCAGCGGCGACGCCTGGCTTGCACCGTATTACGCGGGGGATGCCGCCACTCTGGTGGAAGATAATCCGGATATCGGTTTTTCCATCCCGACGAAGGAGGGGACAAACTTCTTTGTCGATGCAGTCTGCATTCCGACCGGCGCCCGGCACAAAAAAGAGGCCGAGGCGTACATCAACTTTCTCTGCGACCCCGAAATAGCCGCGGCGAACGTGGACTATATCGGTTACTCCACGCCGGAGTCGGCCGCTAAGGAGCTTTTGCCGGAAGAAACCGTCAACAATCCCATCTTTTATCCCGACAAGGAAATTTTGAATAAATCGGAAACCTTTGTCAACCTTCCCGAGGATACGAATCTGCTGCTGGATACGCTTTGGGCGGAAGTAAAAATGGGCGGTCCCGGCCAGACGGCGACACTGGTCGCGGTTCTCTTGGGATTTTTGCTGCTTTATATCGGAATTGTTGTTTATAAAAAAATGAAAGCGAAACGCGAACTGCAATAAAATTGCATTTTTTAAAAATGAAAAAGCCCGCGGCGTTTATGCGCCGCGGGCTTTGCGATTTTATCCCATCTCATGTAAATGAAGGCATTTTCGGCCTAAGACAGCGCAATTGGAGAAAATAATTCCAGTTAATTCCAATAATTAAGAGAATTGTCATAATAATTTCACCGCCCCGTGGCAGATTAATAAAGCGGCGCAAGGGAGGTGAAATTTTGAAAAAATTTCTAAAAGGATTCACCGCATTCGCGGCTGTGCTGGCTCTTTTGTATGCTGCCAGTGTCGGCATGGCCGATTATTTCACACCTGATTCCTATAAAATTACTGCCGGAAGCAGTCTGCAATGGGGCTCGGACGCAATTACGGCGGTAGCCGAAAACGGCGCCGATATTTCCACTGGCATAGGTACGACACCGAATAAAAGTTACAAGGCCAAGCTGATGCTCTATCGCGTAATTCCTATCAAGACGGTCAACGTGGATGTCGTCAAGGAAACGCTTCTGGTGCCGTGCGGCACGCCGTTTGGGATCAAAATGTTTACAAACGGTGTGGTTGTCGTAGGCGTAGCCGATATTAAAACTTCATCCGGAACCGTGAACCCCGCAGCCGTAGCGGGTTTGAAGGTTGGCGATATCATTACGGAGGTTGACGGCAGAAAAGTCAATACCAACGCGGAGATCATCGATATGGTCACAGACAGCGAAGGCCACAGCCTTACTTTTACCGTTTCCAGAGACGGACAGGTCTTTACGACCGCTGTTCAGCCGGTTAAATCCGAAATTGATTCCCAATACAAAGCCGGCGTATGGGTGCGGGACAGCACTGCGGGAATCGGGACGCTTACCTTTTACAATCCTGTTACAAAATGTTTCGCCGGTCTGGGCCATGGTGTCTGTGATACGGATACCAATGAGCTGATGCCGCTGCTGAACGGAGACATTGTTCCCGTCACAATCAGCGGAATTACCAAAGGTGAAAAGGGAAGTCCTGGAGAACTTCGGGGATATTTCAGCACCGATACCGCAATGGGAACGCTGGAAGCCAATGTTCCGGCCGGTGTTTACGGAACTATGAACACCGCTCCCAAAGGCGAAGCCCTGGAAGTGGCGATGAAACAGGAAATCAAAGCCGGTCCCGTCAAAATCCTTTCGACCATAGACGGCGGCAGGCCGCAATACTTTACCGCTGAAATTGAAAAAATAGACTATCGCGAAAATGTACAAAGTAAAAACATGGTTTTGCACATTACCGACGAAAAGCTGCTGAACATCACCGGCGGAATTGTTCAGGGAATGAGCGGCAGCCCGATTATTCAAAACGAAAAAATTATCGGCGCTGTGACCCACGTTTTTGTGAATGATCCGACACGAGGATATGGCATCTTTGCTGAAAATATGCTGTCGGTTTCACAGAGCGTTAGCTCGAATGACAAAGAAAAAGCTTCTTAATCCGATGTACCGCTTTTATATTTCCCCTTTTTAGCAAAAAATATTTTTACAACCTATTGCCATTTTTTCCAATATATGGTAATATAACGGTAAATTAAATCTATTAGGGGGACACTCAAAATGGAAAAGCGTATTAAACTTCTCATAGCAAATGACAGTGCAGAGTTTAACCGTGATTACGGTCGAATTTTCGAACAATCCGGCATGGAAATAATCTATACGCAAAAGGATGGCATGAAACTGCTTGAAAAAATAGAAGCCATCCATCCTGATGTTGTCCTTGCCGATCTGTTTATGCCTCGTTTGGATGGAATAGGCGTGATGAAAGCGACTCAGGCAAAGGTTCCGGGCATAGGACCGATGTTTGTAATTATTTCCAATTTTACCAGCCCTGCTTTGGAGCGTGAAGTGATGATGTCGGGAGCGGCTTATTTTGCGATTTATCCATTTAACGCCGCGGACCTTTCCGACAGAATCATTCAGCTTTGTTCCATTTCCGGCTTAACGCAGAAAGCGCCTTCCAGACAGCAGGCACCGGCCGCAGCGGAGCCGTCGCTTGAAATTCAGGTAACTGAAATACTCCATCAAATAGGTGTCCCTGCTCATATCAAAGGCTACCACTATTTACGCGACTCAATTATTATGGCAATAGAAACACCGGATATTATCAATGCAGTTACCAAACAGCTCTACCCCAGCGTTGCAAAACAGTATGATACAACGGCTTCGCGCGTGGAACGCGCCATTCGCCATGCAATAGAGGTCGCGTGGGACCGCGGCGACGTGGATATCCTCAATTCCTACTTCGGCTATACCATCCACAATACGCGCGGAAAACCGACCAACAGCGAGTTTATTGCAATGATCAGTGACAGGCTTAGGCTCCACATGAAAAGCGCAAGCTGATTTTGATTTTTAAATTCTAATGCACTCCTTTACTTTATCGGATGTGAATTTTTATTCTGCCTTTAAAGTAAAGGAGTTTTATTTTAGCATGGGTGGTGATTGCTATGAGACGAAGCATCTTGATTATCCTTCTGCTTGTGATGACGCTGAATTTCACCGGCTGTAAAAATACCGCCAAAACGGAAGCCGCTGGCAAAACCGCCGCCGGCGCGCAGAGCAAGGTCCCGGATAATCTTAAGCTGGTCAGCCTTACAAAAATCAGCGCGGACGATATCCTGTATGTTTACGTTGATCAGGTTTATCATACGGAGGTTTATGTCTGCAAAAATTTGAAATCAAATACGGTCAGTATTTCCACCAACAAATAAAAGAGGCGGATCAGTTCGATCCACCTCCGCGGTAATTAATGACATTTGTAAAATCGATGGCCAAATCATCCGGCTCTCCCGCCAAAAGGTCGGCCTGTACTTCCTTGGGGGCTTTTCCCTGCTGGGTGATTTTTTCTTTTTTATCCCGGTTGGTTTCCCCGTGGTCGGGTCGGTCAGGCATATCATTCACTCCCTTCGTTTCACGGCTTAGTATAACACCGTACACGGCATTTCATTCAAGGCCCGGGAATCAGGAAGAAAATGCAAATTTTTTATTTGGATTGGCAGGTGTTTTCAGTATGCTTCCAGACGGCGCTGCTTGCGCAGCCTGCGCCGCTTTTCGCCGGCCTCCCATTCCATTTTTTCCTGAAAGCTTTCACAGATCAGCCCGGGAACAGCGGTCGGCTTTTCATTTTCATCAAGCGCTACAAGAACCAGATATGCTGTGTTTACAAGCCTTCTCTGTCCCGACAGGTCCTCGGAAAAGCTGTCGACACGCACTTCCATCGAAGTTGTTCCGACGTAAGTGATTTTGCCGTGTAAAACTACCAGGTCGGTCATGTAAACCGGGCTTTTGAACCGGAGCGTGTCGATTTCCGCCGTGGTGACGTTGCGGTTGGAATGCCTGCGCGCAACAGTCCCCGCGACAATGTCGATCCAGGAGGCGAGCCGCCCGCCGAAAACACGCCCCTGGCCGTTCAGATCGTTTTCAAAGATGACCTGTATCTGTTCCGTTTCAGAATCCGACACCCTTTTTGCCGGTAACTCGTTCATAGTACCACCAGTCCTTTTCAATGGATTCATACACTTAATCATATACGATCCTTGGAAAAAACTCAATACAAGGTTGCATTCCTTCCCCCGCTAAAGGAAGGGGGGGAGGAATGCGTTTTGTCTTGCAAACTGAAATGGAATTGCTATAGGCGGGGGCGCCTCTATAATTGTTAACACAATTTTAATTTTTAATTAGTGACAGGATTGTAATTGCGCCGCGGCGGATAAAACATTATAATAATAACCATTCGATCAAAATTCGATCAAAAGGAAGGGACGAATGGATGGGAAGAAAGCCTCACTGCTGCGCCGTTATCGTTGCCGCCGGAAGTTCCACCCGCATGGCGCTCGGTTTTTCGAAGCAGTTTGTTTCCCTTTGCGGGACGCCCGCCATTGTGCGTACGCTTTCCGCCTTTAGCAGCGCGGAATTAATCCAAAGTATCGTTGTGGTCTGCCGTGAAGAAGATATAGCTCAGGTCGGCAACGAGATTCAGAAATATAAAATCAACAAAGTAACCGCGATCGTCGAAGGGGGCGCTACCCGGCAGAAGTCCGTTGCGGCGGGAATTTCCGCAGTGCCGGAAGCTGCCGCCTATTTTGCCGTTCACGATGGGGCAAGAGCGCTGATTACTCCCGAAGAAATCAACGCGTCGGTGGAAGACGCCTATGAGTGCGGCGCCTCCGCGCTTGCGGTTCCCGTTAAGGATACGATTAAAATAATCGGGAAGAATCATTACGTGGTTTCCACCCCGGAGCGTTCCACCATGTGGGCGGTCCAGACCCCGCAAGTGTTTGAGCGGGGACTTTACCAGCGGGCGATGAAGCAGGCTATGACGGACGGAGGAGATTATACGGACGACTGTCAGCTGGTTGAACATATAGGCGTAAAGGTGCATTTGTGTATGGGAACGTATACGAATATCAAGCTGACCACGATGGAGGATGTGGAAATTGCGCAGACCATTTTGAAAGGCAGGGAGGTGCCGCTATGAGAATCGGCCACGGCTACGATGTGCACCGGCTGACGGAAGGCAGAAAGCTGATTTTAGGCGGTGTTGAAATTCCGTATGACAAGGGCCTTCTGGGCCACTCCGACGCGGACGTGCTTGCCCACGCCGTCGCCGACTCCCTTTTGGGGGCCGCCGCTCTCGGCGATATCGGGACGCATTTTCCGGACACGGATCCCGCTTTCAAAAGCGCGGACAGCCTTGTGCTGCTTACGCGGGTTTGTACGCTTCTTGCTCAAAAGAATTACCATATTGCAAATATTGACGCCACGGTCGTTGCGCAGGCGCCGAAATTAAAGCCCTATATTGCAGCCATGAGGGAGAGGCTGGCGGCGGCCTGCGGGGTTGATCTGGATCAAATCAGCGTAAAGGCCACCACCGAGGAGCAGCTTGGATTTACCGGTGCCGGCAAAGGAATTGCCGCTCACGCGGTATGTCTTATTGAATCATAACCGATAGTCAAAAGGCATGTTTCCGGCATACTCTGTAGTAAAAACAGAGAGGTGATTATCATGAGCAAACCGATGATTTTGATTAGTTCAATCACGTATGCCATGAAGAGCCGCGACATCCTATTCAGCTACGGTATTAAAGCTTATGTTGAAAGAACACCGGGCGGCAACCGTGCCGGCTGCGGTTACAGTATATATGTTCCCGACAGAACGGATGAGGCGGAGAGTATTTTAGTCGGTGCCGGCATTAAAATACTTGGACGAGCGGAAAGAGCCGGATCATTATGATTTATCTTGACAATGCCGCGACTACGTACCCAAAGCCGAATTCCGTTCTAAGTGCGGTGAATGTTGCTTTGAGAAATTATGGGGCCAACCCCGGACGCGCCGGCCACAGTATGTCGCTTGCAGCGGCAGAGGAGGTTTACCGCTGCCGTAAGGCAGCGGCTGATTTTTTTCATGCGCCGGGGCCGGAATGCGTTGTATTTACTCTGAATTGTACGCATGCGCTGAATTATGTGATAAAAGGGTTGCTCAGGCCCGGCGACCACGCGGTGGTTTCCTGCCTTGAGCACAACGCCGTCATGCGGCCCCTGCAAAAACTGATGGAGTCCGGAGTGACTGTTACCAGAGCACGGGTTTTTCCGGGCGATAACGACGCCACGGTAGACGCTTTTCGCAGTGCGATCAAGGAAAACACGAAGCTTATTGTCTGTACACACGCTTCCAATGTCTGGGGAATCCGGCTGCCGGTCGAGCGCATTGCCGCGCTGGGCCATATTTACGGCATCCCGATTGCGGTCGACTGTGCACAGTCGGCGGGCGTTCTGCCGATTGATATGGCGGACGGCGGTTTCGACTATCTCTGTATTGCGGGCCATAAGGGCCTTTACGGACCGATGGGAAGCGGTATGCTGATTACGCCGTCCGGCGCGGCGCTTCCTACGATCATTGAAGGCGGAACCGGGACCAACTCTCTTTTGCTGGAACAGCCTTCCAGCATGCCGGACCGCATGGAAAGCGGCACTCAGAACATGCCGGGCATCTCCGGGCTGAGGGCGGGAATTGAATTCGTGAAAGGCCGCGGGGTCTACACGATCTATCAGCATGAGATGTCGCTGATTCGGCATCTGTATAAAAGACTGTCGGAAATAAAAAGCGTGAAGCTTTACACGGCGGAGCCGGACGCGCCGTATTTCGCACCGGTACTTTCGTTCAATGTAGGCGACGTTCCCAGCGAAACTATCGCGCAGAAGCTGAACACCCGGGGCTTTGCGGTGCGCGCAGGGCTGCACTGCGCGCCTGCGGCGCATGATTTTATGGGGACTCTGACACAAGGTACCGTGCGGGTCTGCCCGTCCGCTTTCAGCAATTTAGGCGAAATTAACAGTTTTGTTTCGACTCTGATGAAAATAATCTGAAAATAAAGATAAAAGGATTGCATATCAAATTATATATGTTAAAATTAAAAGGGATGTGCCTTATTCTGACGAAGGGAAGTAAGTTATGGATGTCGTTGTAACCATATGGAATTCGTTTATCGGTATTGTGAAACTGTTTCGTGTTTCCGATGCGTTAGACGTCATTCTGGTTTCCTTTATCCTTTACAGTGGAATCAAACTGGTTCGTGAAACAAGAGCGGAACAGCTGATTAAAGGAATTATTGTGCTTCTGGCTGTGTGGGGGGTGTCCTATGCCCTGAAGCTTTATATGATGAAAAACCTGCTGACCTATTTTTTTCAATTCAGCGTTGTGGCCGTTATGGTGGTCTTTCAGCCGGAAATCCGGCGTGCGCTGGAACAGATCGGCCGCAGCGGGATGGGGAATAAGCACTGGCTGTTCGGGGTTTCAAACGATGACCTTGAAACGATGAGGCAGCAAAACCGCAGGGGCGTGAATGCCGTTGTGGATGCCGCGGCGGTTCTGCAGAAACAGAAAACGGGTGCCCTGATTGTTTTTGAAATGCAGACAAAGCTGGGTGATATTATTGATACGGGCACAGTGGTGAATGCCATTCCGTCCCCGCCCATTATCTGCAATGTTTTTTTCAACAAGGCTCCGCTTCACGACGGCGCCATGATTATGCGTGACGGTATGGTGTATGCCGCGGGCTGCATTCTGCCGCTGACAAAGAACGACAGTGTCAGCATTGAACTCGGCACCCGCCACCGCGCCGCGATCGGCATGAGTGAGAACTCCGATGCCGTTGTGGTTGTGGTGTCCGAAGAGACGGGCCAGATTTCCGTTGCCGTAAACGGCGTCCTTACGCGCAATTATACCAGGGAAACGCTGAAAAGCGAGCTGGAAAGCCTGATCCTGACCAGTGAGGCCGAACCCGGCGAGAAACGTCAGAGCATCATCCCTTCGATCAGGAGGGCGAAAAAGAAATGAAGCATAGAAAATTTAACATAGGACGTTTATTTTATGATGATAAATTTGTAATGCTGTTTTCCGTCCTTTTTTCCATCGTCCTGTGGATTTTTATGGCTACCGGAAACACGGAGGAGTTTCCAAGGCAAATCACCGATGTGCCGGTCGTCATCAATCTGTCGGACGCAGCGCAGGAGGACGGGTTAAAGGTTTTCAGTCCGGTCGACCAGACCGCGACCGTGTCCATTAAAGGCAACAGCCTGATCGTCAATCAGATCAAGGCTTCCGATATGCAGGTTGTGGCTCCGCTGGCTTCCACTATTACCAGTCCCGGAAGCTACACATTTAATTTATCGGTTCAGAAAAAGGGGACCCTTTCCGATTACGATTGGGTTTCCATTTCCCCCAGCCAGGCGATCATTACAGTGGACCGGTATGCGGAAAAGACCTTTACCATCCAGAATGACATCAAATACAAGTCCGGTTATCAGTCCGATCCCGCTTTCTTTGTCAGCTCACCTACCTTTAGCAGCGACACGGTTACGGTTTCGGGTCCTGAAAAAGAAGTCTCACAGATTAACAAAGTGTCTGTACAGTACGAGATCAGCGATACGCTGAAAGAAACCAAAAGCTTTGCGACCGATTTGGTCATGTACGACGCAAACGGCAATAAAATTGCGAGCAACAAGCTGAAAATGAGCGAGCAGAAGGTGGATGTGACCATTCCCGTCCTTGCAAGGCAGGTCCTGCCTCTCAACGTGAGCTTTACCAACAAGCCTCTGGGCCTGTCGTTTGCCTCCGGTCAGATCAAAATTGACCCTCAGACTATTGAAGTGGCGGGCCCGCAGGATGTACTGGCCAACCTGACGGAGATCAGTCTTGCTCCGCTGGATTTTTCGGGTATCAGCCCGACGAGAAATTCCTTTGACGTAAACGTTACCCTTCCGGCTACCTGCAAGAATCTGAGTAATGTTCCGGTTGCCAAGGTTACGCTGGATTTGAGTTCCATGTCCACGCGGCAAATGGTGGTCAATAATTTCACCGTTAAAAATCTTGCGGCCGACAAGTCCGCCACCGTTTATACCAAGACCCTGACGGTTACGGTGGTCGGGCCGGAGGCTGAGATTTCCAAGCTGACGGAAAACAGTCTTTCTGCTCAGATCGATATGTCCGGCAAGGAAAATTTCACCGGGCACACGGAAATGCCGGTCACCATCAGTGTGGGGAATTCCGTAAGCGCCTGGGTGTACGGAAGCTACATGGCAAATATCAGCGTTGCCTCCAAAAGCGGGTAGCCCGTAAAAAATCTGCTTTATTCGGCCCTTGCAATGAAATGAATGACGCCGTGAAAACGGATAGCAAACACCTCCGGCTGCAAGAAACTGCAGGCGGGGGTGTTTTTCTGAAAGTGTGCGATATTATTTAATTATTGGCTTTAAACTTTTCGCCGGTTGAGATATAATAAATATATCATAATATCCTATATATTATAAAAAAGGGAAGCAGGTGTTTTTTTGACTAGCAATTTTACGGTGCCTCTGTCCAAGGTGATTGGCGAGCTGTCGCTGGATACGATTTATATGCCCGGAGACCCTGAAGATATTTTGATTTCTTCCACGGATGTCAACCGCCCGGGACTGGAACTGAACGGGTTCTATGATTATTACGATACAAGGCGCATTATTATTTTCGGCAACGCGGAGGCCTCCTTTCTGAGGTCGATTTCCTCCGATAAGCGCAGCACGGTTTTGAACGAGATTTTTTCCCAAAAGCCTCCCGCCGCGATTATTGCGCGCAGCATAGAGCCGATGTCCGAACTGCTGGAGGCAGTCAAAACCCATGAAATACCGCTTTTAACAACGCCGGAGACGACCTCCAGCCTGGTGGCTTCCCTTGTTTCCTTCATGAACGTGGAGCTTGCCCCGCGGATTACGCGCCATGGGGTGCTGATCGAGGTTTACGGCGAGGGAATCCTTCTGGTCGGCGACAGCGGCGTCGGAAAAAGCGAAACAGCCATAGAGCTGGTTAAGCGCGGTCACCGTCTGATCGCGGACGACGCGGTGGAAATACGCAAGGTGTCCGCTAGATCGCTGGTCGGACAAGCCCCGGACAACATTCGGCATTTTATTGAGCTTCGCGGCATAGGCATTATTAACGCCCGCCGAATTTTCGGAATGGGCGCCGTCAAGCTGACGGAAAAGATCGACATGGTGATCAACATGGAAATCTGGGACAATAATAAGGTCTACGACCGTATGGGCATCGACAGCGAATACACGGAAATTCTTGGCATCAAGGTGCCCGTGCTGACCATTCCGGTGAAGCCGGGCAGAAACCTTGCAATCATCATCGAAGTGGCCGCCATGAACAACCGTCAAAAAAAGATGGGCTATAACGCGGCGCAGGAGCTGATGCAGAACCTCGGCATGGATATTTCCGTGCTGCAGGAATCGGAAAAAAAGCTGGATCTGGATTTATAATACAGGAATAAGGGAATAGAAGCTTGGAGTAAACATGAATATCATCGCAGATACGCATACGCATACAATCGCGTCCACACACGCCTACAGTACCTTACAGGAAATGGTGCACGCAGCATTTTTAAAGAAGCTCTATGCCATCGCTATTACCGACCACGGCATCACCATGCCGGGTGCGCCGGGCCGCTGGTATTTTCACAATTTACGGATCGTTCCACATCTTCTGGAAGGGGTGCTTGTCCTGCGCGGGCAGGAGACTAATATTATTGATTTTGACGGCAGTATCGACCTTGAAAAGGACAGCATCTCGACGATGGACTGGGTGGTTGCCTCCATCCACGCGGAAGCGATTCCGAAGGAAAGGCCGACTGTCGAGGAAGTTACAAACGCATGGATGAATATTGCGAAGAATTCGCATATTCAGGTAATCGGGCACAGCGGTACGCAGAAATACCGGTACGATTACGAGTCGGTGATCCCGGAATTCGGGCGTCGGGGAAAGCTGGTGGAGCTGAACGAAAGCAGTTTTACCGGAAGGGAGTCGTCCATCCCCAACTGCAAAAAGATCATGGAAATCTGTAAAAAGCGCGACGTGCCTGTTATTGTCAACACGGATTCCCATTTTTCCAGCCTGGTGGGCTGTTTTGACCGGTCGCTGGCGCTGTTGAAGGAAGTGGATTTCCCCGAGGAGCTTGTGGTGAACTCCAGCGTAGAGCGTTTTCAGGCATATCTCAGGGAGTATACGAATGTTTTTAGCGATCCTTTATTACAGTAAAAATGATTCCGATTGTCCGGATTGCCGTAAATCCGATTGACATTGTCGGAATAGCCGGAGGAAACAATGAATCATTTAGAACAGCTTGCCCTGACGGCGGAAGACCTGGGCTGTAAAGTCAGCCGCAAGGAACCGATGAGCAGGCACACCACCTTTAAAATCGGAGGACCGGCGGATTTGTTTATTACTGTGTCCTCGCGTGCGGAAATCCAGAAACTGTACCGCGCGGCGGCCGAACTGGAAGTGCCGCTGATGCCGATCGGAAACGGCTCCAACATGCTTGTGAGCGACGACGGGATACGGGGCGCGGTTGTCGCGCTGGACGGCGAATTCCGTGAAATCAGGCAGAACCCGGACGGTACGGTTTCCTGCGGCGCGGGCGCGTCCCTGGCGGGGGTTTGCGTTTTTGCCCGGGAGCGTTCGCTGACCGGCCTTGAGTTCGCGTGGGGAATTCCCGGAGCGGCGGGCGGGGCCGCATTTATGAACGCGGGCGCCTACAATCAGGAAATGAAGAGCGTGCTTCTTTCCTGTACGCATGTTACAAAGGAAGGGAAAATCGGCACGCTGTCCGGCGAGGCGCTGCGGCTGGGTTACCGCCGCAGCGCCTATACCGATAACGGATACACCATTCTGGAGCTCAGGCTCGATCTGAAGCCGGGGGATCAGGACGAAATTTCGGCGGAAATGGATGACCTTTACAGCCGCAGAAAATCAAAGCAGCCGCTGGAGATGCCGAGCGCTGGAAGCGTGTTTAAACGGCCGGAGGGCCACTTTGCCGGCACTCTGATCGAGGCCTGCGGCCTGAAGGGCAGAACGGTGGGGGGCGCGATGGTCAGCCCCAAGCACGCGGGCTTTATTGTCAATACCGGCACAGCAACCTGCCGGGATGTGACGGAGCTGATTAAAATCATTCAGGATACGGTTTATCGGCAGACGAAGGTATCTTTGGAATGCGAAGTGAAAACCATTGGCGGTTAGGGAGGAATTATGGAGTTTCTAATTATTACGGGCCTTTCTGGCGCGGGCAAATCCCGCGCCATTGACGCGTTGGAGGATATCGGCTTTTACTGCATAGATAATATTCCGCCTAAGCTGATCATCGCTTTCTACGAAATGTCCAAACAGGCGAAAGGTACGCTGTCCCGGGTAGCGGTCGTCACCGATATCCGCGGAGGGGACATGTTTTCCAGCCTGTTTGAAACGCTGGACCAGATGAAAAGCGAAAACAAGGAATATAAAATTCTGTTTCTGGACGCGAACGATTCTGTGCTGATGAACCGTTTTAAGGAAACCCGCCGCAAGCATCCGCTGGTGGAAAACTGCCTTGGTTCGCTGGAACAGGCCGTAAAGCTGGAACGGGATGTTTTAAAGCCAGTCCGCGAATGCGCGGATTATATCATCGATACCTCGTATCTTTCGCCCGCGCAATTAAAAAAACGCATTTCCGGTCTGTTTCTGGGTGATTCCTCCGACGCGCTGATGATCCACTGTGTTTCCTTTGGATTCAAGTATGGGATTCCCGCCGAGTCGGATTTGGTGTTTGACGTGCGTTGTCTGCCTAACCCCTACTATGTTGAGAATTTGCGCAATCTGACCGGGCTTGACGAGCCGGTGCGCAGCTATGTGATGAAATGGGAGCAGACGCAGGGCTTTATCGAACGCTTTTTGAATCTGATCGATTACATGATCCCGCTCTACTGCAACGAAGGAAAAAGCCAGCTTGTGATTGCGATTGGCTGCACTGGCGGACATCACCGCTCCGTTGCCCTGGCCCAACTTCTGTACAATCATCTGCTGGAACAGAATAGGAGGACAAGCGTCAACCACCGCGATATTCAAAAGCAATAACAGAATCGGGAGCGTGCAAAAATGTCATTCGCGTCTGAAACAAAAACCGAACTCTGTCAGGCAATGCCGCAAAATTCCTGCTGCCGGAAAGCGGAATGCT